>DASWHY010000639.1:0-2481 GCA_036397955.1 Thermoanaerobaculia bacterium
CGCCGGACGTTCCCCACTAGCCGCCGCCGCCGCTACAAGCGCGCTCGGCCTCCGCCGCCGCGAGGGTCAGGCGCTCCCGCTCGCCGCCGTCCGGCGCCGCGGCGGCGGCTTCGGCGAAGGCGTCGGCGGCCTCGGCGCAGCGCCCCTGGGCCTGGAGGGCGCGCGCCAGGGTGTCGAGCGGCAGGTGGCGGTCGGATCCGCCGGCGGCCAGCGCGCGCCGCGCCAGCTCCTCGGCCTCTTCCTCCCGCCCTTCCTCCTCGAGCAGCAGCCAGGCGAGGTTGTTGAGGGCGTCGCCGCTCGCCGGATCGAGCGCGATCGCCTGGCGGTAGGCCGCCTCGGCCAGCGCCGGCTGCTTGCGGCCGGCCTCGGCGTTGCCCAGGTTGGTCCACACCAGCGCCGAAGGCGCCTCGTCGAGCAGCTTCCGGTAGAGCGCCACCGCCTCCTCGACCCGCCCCGCCGCCTCCAGCGCCACCGCGTAGCGCACCATCCGGGCCGCCGGAGTCTCCTCGGCCGCGCCGGCGGCCTTGTCCGCGGGGGCGATGAGCAGGGTGGTGTGCTTGGTCGGCCGCCAGGCGCGGTCGAGCCGCTCGAAGGTCGTCCAGCGCGGCGTCTCGTCGCCGAACTGCACCCGCACCAGGTCCTGGCCCGGCGCGATGCCGTCGGCGACGATGTAGTGGTAGTAGTCGCGGGCCACGCCGGGGGCTTCGAGCACCTTGAGCATCAGGATGGCCGGCCGCCCTGCCAGCAGCTCGCCCCGCACCAGCTCGGCGCTGCCTTCCACCATGCGGGCGGCGTAGCCGCGGCGGCGGGCCTCCAGCACCAGGTCGAGCGTCAGCACGCCGTCGTTGCGCCCGCGCGGCAGCGCCGCCTCCAGCTCCTCGAAAGTCGCCGGGTCGCCGTAGTAGCCGAGGACGACCTTGAGGCTGCCGGCGCCGCAGCTCTGGACGCCGAAGCTCTCGACCGGCACGCCCGGCAGCACCCGGGCGTCGGCGCCCGGGCGCTGCGAGCGGGGGGGCAGGACGGCGCACCCGCCGGCCGCCAGTGCGGCCAGCAGGAGCGACGTCGCGTGGGCGAGGCGCACCGATCCGTCAGATCGAGACAATCGCGATCACGATGACGCCCGCCACGACGAGCCAGATCCACCACGGCCACGCATACCCGGCGGCCTGGAGCTGCTCGACCTGGGTGGCCAGCGCCGACAGCTCCTCCGGGGCGAGCTGGGCCAGCCGCAGGTTGGCCTCCTCGCGGGTGAAGCCGTGCGCGGCGAGGGCCGCGGTGACTTCCTTCTGGTCGAGGACGGAGGCGAGGGCCGCGAGGTCGCTCTCGCGCTCGGCCAGCGTCTGGTCGGGCGCGGTCTTCGAAGGGGCCGGCAGCGCGGCGGCCGGCGTCAGAGCGCCGGCGAGCAGCAGGATCGCGAGACCGGCGAGGAACAGATGGGGGGGTCGTGCGCTGTGCATCGCGTCTCCTCAGGCGACCGCGACGATCGCCACGATGATGAGGACCCCGACGAGGACCCAGATCCAGTAGGGCACCTGCTGCCCGGCGGCCTGGAGCTGCTCGACCTGGTTGGCGAGCGCGCCGAGCTCCTCCGGCGCGAGCTGGGCCAATCGCAGATTGGCCTCCTCGCGGGTGAAGCCCTGCGCGGCGAGGACCGCCATGACCTCCTCCTGCTCGAGGACGCCGGTGACGGTCGCGAGGTCGGCGTCGCGCTCGGCCAGCGTCTGGTCGGGGGCGGTCTTCGAGGGCGCCGGCAGCGCGGCGGCCGGCGTCAGGGCGCCGGCGAGCAGCAGGACGGCGAGACCGGCGAGGAACAGATGGGGGAGTCGTGAGCTGTGCATCGGGGCCTCCTCTGTAGGGGTCGGTTCCCGGCGACGCCGGCGCAACCACCCCGCCCCGCCGCCTGTCTGGCCGCTGCGGGCGTGCAAGCCGGGTGCCCGGACGGACGGGGAACGCCCGGCTTGCCTAGGGGTCCCGGCGCAGCCGCCGGGTCCAATCCGCGAGCTCCCGGAGCAGCCGGCCGACGAAGTCCCGGGTCTTCTCGTCGGTCAGCCGGCCCTCGGCGTCGAACTTCTCGTGCGCCCGGTAGACCAGGATCTCCGGCTGCAGGACGGCCGGGGTCTGGGTGAAGACGAAGGCCTGGCGGAGCTGCGTCTGTGCCCGCGCCGTGCCGGTCACCGCGGGGCTGGCGCCGAAGATCGCCGCCGGCTTGCCTGCCAGCACCGAGCCGCGGGGCGGGCGCGAGGCCCAGTCGATGGCGTTCTTGAGCACACCGGGCACGCCGTGGTTGTACTCGGGTGTGGCGATGAGCAGGGCGTCCGCCTCGCCGATCGCGCGCTTCAGCGCCTGCACCGGCTCGGGATCGCCCGCGGCCTCCACGTCCTCGTTGAAGAGCGGGAGCTCGGCCATGCGGTCGAAGACGCGGATCTCCATCCCCGCCGGCGCCAGCTCCTGCGCCGCCCGCAGCAGGGCGCGGTTGTACGA
>DASWHY010000640.1:0-1652 GCA_036397955.1 Thermoanaerobaculia bacterium
CTCGCCGTGCCGACGCCGGCGTCGACGATGACCGGCACCGTCGCCTGCTCGACGATGATCTGGAGGTTGGCGCGGTTGCGCACCCCCATGCCCGAGCCGATCGGCGCGCCGAGCGGCATGACCGCCGCCGCCCCGAGCTCCGCCAGCCGCTTGCAGACCACCGGGTCGTCGTTGGTGTAGGGGAGGACGACGAAGCCCTCGGCGACCAGCGTCGCGGTGGCGCGCAGCAGCTCGACGTTGTCGGGGAAGAGGGTCTCGCGGTCGCCGATCACCTCGAGCTTCACCCAGTTCCAGCCGCCCGCCTCGCGCGCCAGCCGCGCGGTGCGCACCGCCTCGTCGGCGGTGCAGCAGCCGGCGGTGTTGGGCAGCAGGAGGTAGCGCTCGGGGTCGATCCAGTCGAGGAGCGAGCCCCGGCCGCGCTCGTCGAGGTTCACCCGCCGCAGCGCCACCGTCACCATCTCGGTGCCGGAGGCCTCGAGCGCGGCGGCCATGGTCGGGAAGTCCGGGTACTTGCCGGTCCCCAGGATCAGCCGCGAGTGGAAGGTGCGGCCGGCGAGGACCAGCGGCTCGGCCTCGGGTGTCGCGGCGGCGGTATCGGGGGGTGCGGCGAGCATCGGCGGGCCTCCGTCGTCCTACCCTACCGCGACCGCCTCGGTCTCCTCCACCCGCCCGACCTGACGGTTGGCGGCGTCGACGAAGACCAGCGCCGGGTGGTGGGTGTGCGCCTCCGCTTCCTCGTACTCGGCGTAGGTGGCGAGGATCACCACGTCCCCGCGCCGCGCCTTGTGCGCGGCGGCGCCGTTGATCACCACCTGCCCCGCCCCGGCGCGGCCGGGGATGGCGTAGGTGGCGAAGCGCTCGCCGTTGGTGACGTTGTAGATCTCCACCCGCTCCCAGGGCAGCAGGTCGGCCGCCGCCATGAGCAGCGGGTCGAGCGTCACCGAGCCCTGGTAGTGGAGGTCGGCGTCGGTCACCGTGGCGCGGTGGATCTTGGACTTGAGGAGGGTGCGCTTCATGCGGGCTCTCCGCTGAGGTTGAGGTGCAGGTTGTCGATCAGGCGCGTGCCGCCGAGGCGGACAGCGAGCGGCAGGACGACCGGGCCGGCGAGGACCTCGACCGGCCGGAAGCTCTCGGCGTCCACCACCTCGGCGTACTCGACGCGGGCCAGGGGCTCGGCGGCGAGCGCAGCGCGCAGGGCGCGGCGCACGGCGTCGCCGCAGCGCTCGCCGGCCGCGATCGCCCGCCGCGCGGCGTCGAGAGCGCGGTAGAGGACCGGGGCCGCCCGGCGCTCATCCAGTGACAGGTAGGCGTTGCGCGAGGACATGGCGAGCCCGTCGGGCTCGCGCACGGTCGGGCCGGGCACGACCTCCAGCGGCACGTGGAGGTCGCGCACCAGGCGGCGCACGACGGCGAGCTGCTGCGCGTCCTTCTCGCCGAAGACGGCGACGTCCGGCCGCACCAGGTTGAAGAGCTGGGTCACGACCGTCGCGACGCCGCGGAAGTGCCCCGGGCGGTGCGCTCCCTCGAGCCCCTCGGCCGGGCCGGCGGGCTCGACGAAGGTGGCGTGCCCGGGCGGGTAGATCGTCTCGACCGCGGGCAGGAACAAGAGCTCGCAGCCGGCGCCGGCCAGGAGCGCGGCGTCGCGCTCGGGC
>DASWHY010000641.1:0-3058 GCA_036397955.1 Thermoanaerobaculia bacterium
CGCCCCGGAAGCGGCGACGTGCGCCGCCAGGGCGACCGTCCCCGGCGCCGCGGCCGCGCCGGCGGCCACCTGCACCGGCGGCGGCTCGACCTCCTCCTGCCGCATCGGCCCCGCCGCACCGGGCCCCGGCACCTCGACCTCCTGCTCGTCACGGAAGTAGGCGCCGGCTTCCAGGTCCTCCAGCCGCACCACCACCCGGCAGGGGCCGCCTGGCACGAAGCGCTCGAAGGCGAGCGGCACCGGCTCGTCGCGCGCGACGCCGGCCTGCACCACGAAGCGGTAGCGGAAGGCGTCGAGCGGCTCGGTACCGCGCAGCACCTCGCCGGTCAGCAGCAGCTCGCGCTCCCCCGGCGCCAGCGCGTTGAGGACCAGCAGCCCGCGCAGCACCGTCTTGCCTTCCACGTGGGCGGGGAAATCGACCCCCAGTTCGGCCTCCAGCCGCGGCGCCCCGGCGGGCACGTCGGTGCTGAAGGGGACGAAGGTCGCCACCCAGTCGGCCGGCTGCGGCCGCGGGCCGGTGAGCGCCCGCTCGAGGACCGCGGCGTAGTTCTCGGCCCCCAAGAGACGGATCCAGCGCGCCTCCTCGGCCAACCGCGGGCCCTCGCCGCAGGCGGTCGCGGCGTCGGCCGGCGGCCCGGCGACGGCGCCGGCCGGCCGCCAGAGCCGGGCGGGAGAGGACGCGGACGCGGCGAAGAGGAAGGCGGTGCGGTAGCGAACCTGGAAGCCGGGCTCGTAGATCCAGACCTCGAAGCGCTGCGCCTCGCCGCCGCGACAGACCGACTCGAAGCGCGCGCTCGGCTCGCCCTGGAGAAGGAAGACCCGCGCGCGCTCGTCGGCGAGCGTCCCCCAACGCCGGCGCGCCTCCGGCACGCGGCGCGCCCAGCGCTGCTCGAGCTCGTTGGCGGCCGTCGCGCCGTGCGGGTCGCGCACCTGCCAGAAGCGGCGGACGAAGGCCTGGCGCTCGACCTCGCCGGGGAGGTCGAGGAAGGCGGCGCGCTCGCGCGCCGTGATCAGGGTCTCGACTTCCTCGAGCCAGGCACGGTAGGCGCCCGGCAGCTCGCGCTCGGTGCCGTCGCGCGACACGCGCGCCAGGTCGGTCGCGCCGTCGCCGGCCGCGGCGCGAGCCGGGGCGAGCGCGATCAACGCGACGAGTGGAAGGGCGAGGAATCGAGAGGTCCTGCCGTCGGCCATGGCCCGCCATCGCCTCCAACGAGCGCCACAGCAAGGGCGATGCCACGCTACACTCTGCGCCGTCGCACACGAGGAGAGACCATGGCGGTGATGCGCCAGCACTACCCCAAGCCCGGCACCGCTCCCGGCACGCTCGAGGCGCGGCGGCCGCCGCGCGTCGAGCGGGTGCGCATCCAGGTCATCTGCTACGGCCCCGACCACCTCGAAGAGAAGGAGGTGGCCTCCGCCGCCGAGCTCGCCCCCTACTGCGACGCGCCGCACGTCACCTGGATCAACGTCGAGGGCCTCGACCCGGTGCTCCTCGGCGAGCTCGGCACGATCTTCGAGCTCCACCCGCTGGCCCTCGAAGACGTGCTCAGCACCGGCCAGCGCCCGAAGATCGAGGAGTACCCCGGCCACCACTTCCTGGTCCTGCGCTCGCTCGCCTACGACGGGCAGCTCGCCAGCGAGCAGATCAGCTTCTTCCTCGGCTCGCGCTTCATCATCACCGTCCAGGAGGTGCCGGGCGACACCTTCGACCCGGTGCGCGAGCGCATCCGCCACGGCCGCGGGCGCATGCGGCGGATGGGGCCGGACTACCTCGCCTACGCCCTGATCGACGCGCTGATCGACGAGTTCTTCCCGGTGCTCGAGCTGATCGGCGAGCGGATCGAGGAGCTGGAGGACGAGCTGCTGGCCGAGCCGTCGGCGGCGACGGTGCAGCAGGTCCACCGCTTGAAGCGCGACCTGCTGCTGCTGCGCCGCGCGGCCTACCCGGAGCGCGAGGTGATCCACGGCATGGAGCGCGAGGACAACCCGCTGATCTCTCCCGAGACGCGGGTCTTCCTGCGCGACACCTACGACCACGCGATCCAGGTGATGGACATGATCGAGACCTACCGCGAGATCGCGTCGGGGATGGTGGACATCTACCTCTCCAGCCTCAGCCACCGCATGAACGAGGTGATGAAGGTGCTCACCATCATCGCCACGCTCTTCATCCCGCTGACCTTCATCGCCGGCATCTATGGCATGAACTTCGACCGCAAAAGCCCGCTGAACATGCCGGAGCTGGGCTGGTACTGGGGCTATCCCTTCTCGCTGCTGCTGATGGGCCTGACGGCGGCGGCCCTGATCGCGTTCTTCAAAAGGAAGGGGTGGTTCTGAGCTCGGCGTGGAGCGCCGCGGCGAAGGCCTCGACCGCCCGCCGCTCGGCGGCGCCGGCGGGGCGGCGGCCGGCGGCGGCGAGGAGGAGGCGCGCCGGCGGCCCCTCCCGCCCCGCCGCGGCACCGGCGAGCTGCAGCGGCGCCAGCTCGTCGATCCAGCGGTAGAGCGCCGCCATCCGCGCCGGATCGACGAGCCCGGCGCGCGGGCGGCGCCGCAGGGGGGACGCGCGCCCGCCCAGGGCGCTCGCGCAGCCGCCGGCGCGCGCCGTGCCGGCGAGCCAGACCTGGAGCTCGGCGCAGCCCTCGCCCCCCCGCTCCTGCGGGTCGCCGCGTTGCCAGACGAGGGCCAGCCCGAAGACCCCCGACCGCGTCCCCGGCTGGGTCTCCGCGGCCACCATCCGCGCCCACTCCCGCACCATCCGCTTCTCCACCGCCCCGGCCGCCGCCGGCCCCCGCCCGCGGAACTGCAGCTCGCCGTCGGCGGCGCGGAGGGTGAACGGGCGCCAGCGCCGGGTGAACGCGGCCAGCTCGTGCACCCGCTCGCGCTCGCCGAAGAGCCGGCGCGCGAGCGGCGCTCCCGCCGCGCCGGCCAGCAGGCCGCCGGGATCGACCAGCACCATCTCCCCCGCCCGCGCTGGCCGCTCCCAGCGGTGCCAGACGATCACCGCCTGGCGCAGCGCCTCCGCCGCCGGCGGCGCCGGAGAGCGTGGCGCCGCGGCGCA
>DASWHY010000642.1:0-9085 GCA_036397955.1 Thermoanaerobaculia bacterium
GACCGGCAGGTCGTGGCGCTGCGCCGGGAGAGCGGCGATCGCGCCGCGCTCGCCAACGCGCTCCTCGATCTGGCGAACAACCTCTTCTACCAGGGGCGCTACGGCGAAGCGCGAGCGCTCGTCGACGAGGCCCTTGCGAACCACGCGCCCGTCGGCGAGGCCGATCCGCTCGACCTCGCCGACACCTTCGTGACGCTCGGGGAGCTGCGGCGCATCCGCGGCGAGTACGCGGACGCCGAAGCCTCGTTCCAGAAGGCCCTGCAGCACGCCTCGCGGGCGGCGGAGCCCGACGAGCTCCTGCGCGCCAAGATCCTGAACCTCCTGGGCGCGCTGGCTCAGGACCAGGGGGACTACTTCGCGGCGGAGAGCCGCTTCGTCGAGTCGCTCCGCCTCCGCGAGCGCTCCCCGCAAAGCGGCCTCCGCGACCTCGCGACCGCGCGCCTCAACCTGGGATCGCTCTACCGGCTCCAAGGCGACTACCCGCGGGCCGAGGCCCATTACCGCCGCGCCGTCGCCGAGGCGGAGCGGGGCTTCGGAGCGCGGCATTCGGAGCTGGTCTGGTTCTACGACCAGCTGGCCCAGCTCTACGAGGACCGCGGCCTCCACGCGCAGGCGCAGCCCGTCTACGAGAAGGCCCTCGCTCTCTCCCTGCGCTCGCAACCCGCGAACCCCGCTCTGGTGGCGCGCGGCCGCCACCAGCTGGCGCACCTGCTGGTCGAGCTCGGGAGCCTGCGGCAGGCCGAGGGCCTCTACCGGCTGGCGCTCGCGAGCCGGGAGGAGACCTTCGGCGGCGAACACCCCGAGGTGGCGGTGACGCTCACCGGTCTGGCGGATTGCCTGCTGCGCGACCGCCCGCCGGCTGCGGCCGCCGCGCGCGGCGCCCTCGACCGCGCCCTCGCGATCTTCGCCCGCACCCCCGCCTACCCCGAGGTCGAGGCCGAGGCGCTCGCCCTGCGGGCGCGGCTCCAGCGCCGGAGCGATCGCGCCGCGGCCGTGGAAGACCTGGCGAGGAGCCTCGACCTCGTCGAGGCGCTGCGCCCCCGGCTGAGCGGCGGCGAAGCGAGCCGGATCCACTTCCTCGGCCGCTTCCTCGACGAGTACGAGCTGATGATCCAGTGGCAGATCGAGGACCGGCGGCTCGACCGCGCGGTGGAGTACGCCGAGCGCTCCCACGCCCGCGCCCTCGTGGATCGGCTGCTGGGGGCGCGGGTCGACCTGCGGCGCCACGTGCCGCGCGAGCGCCGCCGCGCGCTCGAACGGCGGGAGGTGGCGGCCAAGCAGAGGCTGGCGGAGGTCCAGCGCGCGATCCTCCTGCGCGAGAGCGACCTCGGCGCCGCCCCGGCCCGGCGGCAGGGGCTCGACGCGCTCTACCGGCAGCTCGCCGAGGCCGACGGGGACCTGGTGCAGGTCGAGGAGGACATCCTCGGGGCCAGCAGCCTCTGGCGGGAGGTCGCGGGCCGCTCTCCGGCGTCGCTCGAGACCATCCAGCAACGGCTGGCGCCGCCCGACGGCGCGCTCCTCCTCTACGAGATCGGAGACCAGCGGAGCCACCTCTTCGTCCTGCCCCGCGCGCCCGCCGCCGCCGCCGTTTTCGGCCTCGAGATCGACCCCGCCGCGGCGGCGGCCTTGGGGGTGGCGCCCGGCGCGCTCGGCCGCGAGGAGGTGCGAAGCATCCTCTTCGGCGGCGAGGGGCGGCCGGCCGGGATCGTGTCGCTGCTGCGCACGCGGCCGGAGGGAGACGGCGCCGCTGCGGCGGACCTCCCGGTCCGACTGCACGCCCTCTGGCGGACGCTCGTCCCGGGCGCGGCCTGGGAGGCCGTGCGCCGCCAGCAGGAGGTCGTCGTCGTCCCCGGAGGCCTCCACGCCCTCCCCTTCGAAGCCCTCGTCGTGGCCGGCCCGAAGCCCGGCGCCCCGCCGAGCTACTGGCTCGACGGCGGCGGCCCCCTCCTCCGCTACGCTTCGTCGGCCACCGCGCTCGAGCGCATGGCCGCCGCGCTGGCCGACCCGTTCGATCAGGGGGGGAGCACGATCCTGAGCGTCTCCGATCCCCTCTTCCCGCGCTCCGCGGACCGCCTCCGCGGCCGCCGCTCCCTCCCGGCCTTCGGCCCCTTGAGCCGCCTGCCGGGATCCGGCGAAGAGACCCGGGCGCTGCGCGAGATCTTCGGTCCCGAGGAGCGCGGCGGCGAGGTGGTCGCCCTCCAGCGGGAGCGCGCGACCGAGCTGGCCGTGCGCCGGGCGGTGCCGGGGAAGCGCTACATCCACATCGGCACGCACGGCATGGTCGACGAGCGCCGGAACGCTCTGTTCGCCAGCCTGCTGCTGACGCCGCCGCAGTCGCCGCGCTCCGGCTCCGACGACGACGGCTTCCTCCAGCTCTTCGAGCTCTACGCCCTCGAGGTGGACGCCGACCTGGTCGTCCTCTCGGCCTGCTCGACGCACGTCGGACCCCACCTCGAGGGCGAGGGGGCCTTCGCCCTCTCCCGGGCCTTCTCCGTCGCCGGCGCCCGGCGGGTCGTCGCCAGTCTGTGGCCGGTGGAGGACCGGGCGACCGCCGCGCTCATGCGGTCCTTCTTCAGCCAGATCGGGGCGGCGGAAAGCGCCGGCCGCCGCCCGCACTACGCCGCCTACCTCGCACAGGCCAAGCGGCTGCTGCGCGCGGACCCGGAGTCCTCGAACCCCTACTTCTGGGCCCCCTTCGTGCTGCACGGCAACGGCTGACGCGCCCCCCTCATCCGTTCCCCGCAAGTTTCCGCCGGAGTTGGCGCCGCAGCCACGGGATCCACAGCGGGTACATGAGGACGAAGCCGAGGAAGCCCATACCGCCGCGCAGGGCGCCGAAGGTCTTCCCCGTGATGCCCCAGACGGTGAAGACGCGCGTGCGGAGCAGCAGCGCGTCCCCCTCCGGCATCGTCACCTGGCGGCCGTTCAGCGTCACCCGTTCCCCCACCACTTCGACCGCGTCACCCTGCAGCGGCAGCGCGTCGAGGTCGAGGAGCAGCGCGTAGCGCCCCTCCGATTCCGGCTTGACGACCCAGGTGAAGGTGAGCGGCGGGATCCCCCGGCGCTCGATCCGCTGCGCCGGCGAGATCTCGAAGGCCGGAGAGCTCAGCTCGGCCGCGGCGGTGATCGGCGAAGGCGGCTCGCCCGGGCCCCGCTCCTCGTCGTAGCGCAGCTCGACGCTCGTCGCCTCGTTCTCCCGCAGCTCCTCGGGATAGGCGACCCGCACGCTGATCCGCCGCTCCCGCCCGCCGCCGCGCGGCCCCCCGACGTCCAGGGCGACGCGGGACAGCTCGAGGAGGCCGGGCGCGCCGCGCGGGTCCGTCTCCAGCCGCACGAAACGACCGATCACCGCGTGCGCCGCGACGGCCAGAATGAGCAGGAGCGAGCCCGCGGCGAGGAGGAGCGCCGTCTTCAGACCGACCCGCGTCACCGGATGTCCTCTGGCGCGTTCATACGATCTGCGGCCGGACCTCGGCGCTGCGCTCGCGCCGGCGGCGGGCGCGGTGGAGCAGCCAGCCGAAGGTGAACATGGTCGCGCCCCAGAGGGCGCCGAGGATGTAGAACTGGACGCCCGGCGCCAGCGTCATCACCAGCGCCGCCGCCAGGAAGAGCGCGCCGACGCCGTACCAGTGCCGGCCCATGAGCGAGCCCATCGAAGCGTAGGCGACGGCGGCCAGCACGGCGATCACCGGCCCCAGGAAGAGCGTCTCGAGGCCCATGAAGTAGTTGAGGAAGGCGCAGACGCTCACCGCGGCGACGAACACCGTCCAGATCGCCCAGAGCTGCGTCTCGACGAAGGACCGCGCCCCGGCGCGCCGCCGGCGCAGCAGCGCCACGGTGAGCAGGTTGCCGCCGCAGACGGCGCTCCACAGCGCCACGAAGGCGGGCGGCGTGCGGACGCCGTGCGCGAGCAGCCAGCCGGTGGCGATGAAGCCCGCGGCGTTGGTGCAGGCGTGCACCATCCAGATCACGCCCCAGTTCTGCAGCACGGTGTCGTCGCGCGTCTCACGCACGACGCGGCGCAGGAGCTCGAGGGCTTCGAGGGCGTCGTCGCGATTCATCCTGAACCTACCGGTAGCGGGTCCCGTGCTTGAGCACGAGATCGACGTCCGCGAGCAGCGCGACGTGGCGGAGCACGTCGCCGCGGACGGCGATGAGGTCGGCGTACTTGCCGGCGGCGATCGTGCCGACGTCCTTGTCCACCTTCATGTGCACCGCCGGCCAGAAGGTGGCGGCGCGGATGGCGTCCATCGGCTCGACGCCGAAGGTGTTCACCCAGGTGTCGATCTCGCGCCAGGTCGAGTCGCTGTGGAAGTTGAGCGGCACGCCGCTGTCGGTGCCGATCAGCAGCACGACGCCCGACTGCCGGAGCTGCTCGAACTTGCGCGCCAGCGTCGGCCGGCGCTTGCCAACGAACTGGAAGTAGGCGAGCTGGTGGACCGGCGCCAGCGAGCGGCGGACGTCGTCCACCACCTCCGGCGGCAGCCCAACCTGCCAGCGCGGGTCGTCGATGCGCTCGCGGAAGCCGTCGCGCGTGTAGTCGTAGAGGAGGAGCGGGCCGATGGTGGGCGTCCAGTAGAGGGTGTTCGCGCGCCCTTTCATCAGGTCGAAGACGTCGGGCGGGTACTCGGGGGCGGTGCCGAGACCGGTGTGCTCGAAGCAATCGACCCCGGCCTTGATGCCGCGGCGGATCTCTTCGGCGCGATGGGAGTGGGCGACGACCGGGAGGCCGCGCTTGTGCGCCTCGTCGACCACCGCCTGCACCTCCTCCATCGTCATCTGGTCCTGGTCGATCAGCTTGATCTGGTCGACGCCGGCGTCGGCGAGGCGCCGCACCTTGGCGCGGGCGTCGGCCGCGCCGTCCACCCCCCAGCGGAAGGCCTCGGTGCCGGGGTAGGGGCGGTGCTGGATGAAGGGGCCGGAGACGTAGAGGGTGGGGCCGGGGATCGCGCCCTTGCGGATCGCCTCGCGCACGGCGATCGAGTCCTCCAGCGGCGCGCCGAGGTCGCGGGCGCTGGTGACGCCGGCGACCAGGAGCTGCTTCGCCGCCGCCGGCATGATCGTCGAGCGGAAGAGCGGGGGATACGTCCTGTCCCAGTGGTCGTAGTCGGCGTGGCCGACGATCATCAGGTGGACGTGCATGTCCCAGAGGCCGGGCAGGACGCTCATCCCCTCGGTCGAGATCACCTCCGCGTCGGCCGGCACCGCCAGCTCCCCCACCCGCCCGACCGCCGCGATGCGCTCGCCCTCGACGAGCACCACGCTGTCCTCCAGCGGCCGGCCGCCGTAGCCGTCGATGAGCCGCCCGCCGACGAGGGCCAGCGTGCGACCGGTCGCGGGGGCCGGCTCCGGCTGCGGCGCCGGCGAGGCCGCGACGGCGAGGGTCACGAGGGCGGGCGAGAGCGCGAGGACCAAGCGTCGGCGCATGGCGCCGGCGAGTGTAGCGCAGCGCCAGGTACTCGCCGGCAATTCGTCGAGCGCCTCGGAGTGAAGCTACTGCTCTCGAGCTACGAGCAGGGTCTTCTCGATGACCTCCAGGCGTTGCCTCAGCTCTGCGTTCTCCTCCCGCAGCTGGTCCACCTGCTGCCGCAGAGCGTCCTTTTGCTGGCTGAGGGCCTGAACCGCCGCCAGCGCGACCCCCGAGGTGTCCCCGAAGGAAACGTGTTTGTCGTCCGCTCCGAGACCGAACAGAGCGTAGAACTCCTCGGCGACAGGACCGATGTGGCGGACTTGCGCGTCGTCCTTCTTGTAGTTCCAGATCGTGATGGGGAGTCGGCTCAGCTTGTCCAACACTTCTTCCGGCGCGAGTCGGGAGAAGTTCTCCTTCACGTCGCGGCTCGAGGTCACGATCACCGTGCCGTTCTCGATGTAGACGTCCCCATTATCCTTGATGATGAACTCGTTCACGCCGTCGCCCTGGCGCGAGATGACGAAGCCGTCGATCGGCGAGTTGGAAAGGTTGCCGAGCTGCCAGTCGACCGCCGGTGCTCCGGTATCGCGCAGCATGAAGGTGACGTTACCCTTATTGATCAGATCGACGAGAACGCGGGCCACGGGTCCACTCGAATTGTGCGCGAGGATTCTTCCCGCAAAGACCCCGGAGCCGGAGCTGAAGACGTGGAGCGCGCTGGACGGCGTGCTCGTGCCCACACCCACCTCGCCACCGGGCTCGACGAAGATCGCGTTCTGGGCGCTCGCCAGGCCCGGACTGGCCAGCCAGCCAAGAACGGCGGCGAGTGCGCTGGCGGCGATCGTAAGGCTGGTCGTCTTCATGATCATTCCTCCCGTCGGCGGCGCTGATGCCGCGCCATCGTAATTTAAGTAAGCTTGAAGGTCATTGCTCGGGCGGACCCACCACCGCGGCAAAGGTGCCGCCCGAGCTCACGCGGAATCCATCCTTGAGTATGACGCTCTTTCCCGCGCGGAACGTGACGTTGCCGCTCGCTGCGATCTGGAAGTTCTGTCCCGTCACGGTGTCACAGGCGCGAAAGACCTGCTGGGAGCTCACGGTCTGATTGACCAGGTTGACGACTTCATTCGAGTAACAGCTCCACACCTTGACGTCGTCGACGTAGAATCCGGCGAAGCCGTTGGCGGTGGAATCGCCGGCGAAGTAGAAGTAGAGCCAGACCGTCGACCCGGCATAGGGCTGCAGGTCGATGCTGGCGGTCCGCCAGCCATCCGATGGATCCATGAGAGTCACCCAAGGCCCCGGCGCATTCGCAGCCACGACCTCGAACGATCCTCCTTGGTCCTCGTAGATGTAGAGCTGCGCCAGGTCGAAGCCTCCCGGCTCCGTCTCGAGGAAGTAATTGAACGTCAAGGTCAACGGCGGGGCGAGGCCGTTCAGGTTGATGGCCGGCGAGCCCAGAGACCCGGATGGATATGCTCCGTCATCGTAGTCGCACTGAGCGTCCAGTCCGAAATAGAACGCGGTGGACGGGGAGTGGCCCGCCTGGGCGGCCGCGCAAGCTGCTGTCTGGTGCCAGAGCCCACTGGTCCAGAAGCCTCCCAGTCCCGACTCGAAGTCCTCCTGATAGATCGCCCCACTCCGGTTGGACACCAGGGTGACGTTGAAGCCCGCTCCCGACGCCCCATTGACCGTCATCTCGAACTGACCCGAGGGATCGACGAAGGTCTCTCCCGGCCGCCACATCACGCCTTCGTTGTCGGAATAGCCGGCCGGCGGTGCGTCGGCGTCCACCAGCCACGCCGGCTCGCCGCGATCCAAAACCACCTCATGAATGATCACGGCCTCGCCGGCGAGCGCCCCGTCGTAACCATCGTGCTTGCGGCTCTCCACGGTGTAGGAGCGGGAGGCCCCCGGCACGCGGATTTTGGCCATGCGGTAGTTGGCGGCCGCGGCCGCCGCGAGCTCATCGATGGTGAGGCTGTAGCTGCCGTTCTTGAGCACCTCGAACCGCTTGCCCGAGGAGATCCAACCGAGGCTGTCCTTGTGATAGGAAATGGTGTGTTTGCCGAGGATGCCGTACATCGGGTCGCTGAGGGCATACCCCCAACTGTCGCTCATGACGTCCCAGGGGCTGTCGTAGGGCCAGCCGTCGTCGTCCGAGTTGTTCGAGTGGGGCAGACCGAAACCATGCCCCATCTCGTGAGCGATGACGCCCTCGTTGGAGTACCCCCACGGCGGCTCCCAGGTCGTGCGCCACACCTTGGTGATGCCGTCCAGAGTCGCATACATCGCGCCACCCCAGGCGCAGCAGTCGAGGTTGTCGTTGAACATCAGGTTGATGCCCACGTATCCGCCCGTTCCGCCGTTCGAGAAATCGATCAGTGAGTCCGCCGCGGCGGTGCACTCGTTGAAGGCCGTGCTCCAGTCCAGAGAGCCGTTCGGAAGGTAGTAAGAACGCGTGTGCGGGAGAGTCACCCAGCCCGCCGCGGTGCTGCCGACGACGTTGATCTGATCGTAGGAGAGCTGCCGCCAGTAGTGGTCGAGCCTTCCCATGGCGTTGGCGTACATCCCGACGAAATAGCTCAAGTTCTTCGGTTCGGCGGCGACATCGGAAAACTTGCACATGACCGAGATCCAGGGTTGCGAGCCCGTGACCGCGGCCTCGCCGAAGCCGTCGCCGAGACTGAGCGCGTCCACCTGCCTAATTCCCGAGGCGTCTGGGCCAGTCTCGCGCAAGGTCACCTCGACCCAACGGTGATCGATCTGCTGGAGTCCCCCCGCTTCCTTCAGCAACTCCGGGGTAAGCGCGATCGGCGTGGTCTTGCCATCCCTGCCCGTGAGCAGGCCGACGAGGTGGGCACGCTCGACTGACCCCGGAGCCGGGTCGCCCCACACGACGGTGAGCACGCCGGAGCGGACGTTCGGTCCGCCCTGCGCTTGCAGGAGACCCGGAATCAACATGGCGAGGAAGAAGAGCCTCCCCCAGCCGTTCAACCGGACATGAGGCGCCGACACGTCTCTCTTCACGCCCGTTCCCCCTTGATTGCGCATTCGAAGATATAACATTATAGCCTCGGGGGAGGACTGTCAACAGAGTTATCGCTATTTGTATCGCCTCCCGTGCTTGACCACCAGGTCGACGTCCGCGAGCAGCGCGACGTGGCGGAGGACGTCGCCGCGGACGGCGATGACGTCGGCGTACTTGCCGGCGGCGATGGTGCCGACGTCCTTGTCCACCTTCATGTGCACCGCCGGCCAGAAGGTGGCGGCGCGGATCGCCTCCATCGGCTCGACGCCGAAGGTGTTGACCCAGCTGTCGATCTCGCGCCAGGTCGAGTCGCTGTGGAAGTTGAGCGGCACGCCGCTGTCGGTGCCGATCATCAGCACGACGCCCGATTGCCGCAGCTGCTCGAACTTGCGCGCCAGGGTCGGCCGCCGCTTGCCGACGAGCTGGAAGTAGGCGAGCTGCGACACCGGCCGCAGCGAGCGCAGCGCCTTGACTTCCCCCGGCCGGGCTCCCAGAATGCCCGCGCTCGCAACCGGAGAAGAGAGATGCGCATCCGCAGGCCCGCCGTGGGCTGGCTGGCACTCGCGCCCCTGGCGTTCGCCGCCGCCTGCGCCTCCACGGAGACGCTCAGCCGCTTCGCCGCCTTCGCACAGGCCGGCAGCCAG
>DASWHY010000643.1:0-3561 GCA_036397955.1 Thermoanaerobaculia bacterium
ACCAGGACGCGCTTGCCGCGCAGCCGCATCCGCCCCGCCACCTCGGCCAGGAAGTTGTAGCTCGGGAAGAGCGCCAGGCAGTTGCCGGGCACCGCCTCGGCGAACTCGGCGAGCCGCTCGGCGAGCCGCTCGTAGTTGGCCTCCCGCTCCTTGTACGCCGTCGCCACCGTCGAGTCGATGACCACCCGCCGGTTCTCGGCCGGGAAGGGGTTGGGCAGCTCGACGAACGCCGTCCGCCCGGCCTCGAAGCCGAGGAGGTCGAAGTAGAACTGCGGCGGCGAGAGCGTCGCCGAGAGCCCGATCGTCGCGTGCGAGCGGCGGACGACGCCGCCCAAAAAGCGGCTGGGGTCCTTGCACAGCACCTTCCAGCGGCTGTCGCCGCCGCGCCGCTCGACGTAGTGGCTGAAGGCCTCGTCGGAGACCACCAAGCCGTTCAGGAACCGCAGCACGTCGAAGTAGAGATCGACGAACGGGTCGTCGGCGCGGAAGGTGCGGGTGGTGCGCTGGTGCTCGAGGTAGTCGACGAAGGCGGCGTCGAGGTCCGGGCGCAGCATCCAGAGGCGGTCCTCGGGGAGCGGCACCTCGACCGCGCGCTCCCCCGGCGGCCCCTCCTCGAGCGCGTCGTCCACCGTGCGCTCGATGAGCGTCGCGAGCGCCATGCACAGCCGCTCGATCTCGAAGTGGATCGGCTCGCCGCCCCGCCCCACCACCTCCCCCGCCCGCCGCGCCTCGCCGGCCGACAGCTCCGGGCTGTAGTAGCCGCGCCCGCGGTCCACCAGGTTGTGGATCTCGTCGATCACCAGCACCACGTCCGAGAGGTCGCGGTCGGGGCCGAAGTCGGGGAGCGAGACGTAGGGGTCGAAGGCGTAGTTGTAGTCGCAGACCGTGACCTGCGACCGTCCCAGCAGCTCGAGGCTCACCTCGAAGGGGCAGACCTCCGTCGCCTGCGCGGCGCGGAAGACGTCGTCCGGCTCGAGCGTCGGGTGCTCGTCGAGGAGCCGCCGCACCAGGCCGCTCCCCTGGAGCTTCAGCGCGTAGTCCTTGGCGTAGCGGCAGTACTCCTCGTGGCAGATCACCTGCTCGTTGGCGCACATCTTGGCCTTGGCGCGCAGGCGGAGCGACCGAAACGCGCCCTCGGTGTTGAGGAGGCGCAGCACGGTGCCAACCATCTCCTGCTGCAGGGTCTTGGCGGTGAGCACGAACAGACGTTTGTCGTGCTCCAGGGCGTAGCGCAGGGCGGGGTAGAGCGCCGCCACCGTCTTGCCGATGCCGGTCGCCGCCTGCAGCAGGACGTGCTCGCCGTTGGCGAGCGCGGTCCCCACCGCGGCGAGGATCTCCTCCTGCCCCGGGCGCAGCTCGCGGTAGGGGAAGGCGAGCCGGCCCGCCGCCGCGCGCCGCGCCGCCGCGGCCTCGGCCTCGGCCTCGTAGGCGGCGATCAGCGCGTTGATGCGGCGGTGGACCGCGTTCTCGAGCCCGCGCGGGTCGGCCGCCAGCTCCTCGCGCTCCACCTCGTCGCTGCCGATCGAGATGAGCACCAGCTCGGCGCGCACCGGCGCCTCCTCGCACTGCGCGACGATCCAGGCGTAAAGGAGGGCCTGCCGCTGGTACATCTCGCGCTGCGCCGGCGGCAGCGCGGCGCCGCGGCGCACCGACTTGATCTCCTCGACGACCAGCGTGCCGTCCGGCTCGCGGCGCAGGCCGTCGATCCGGCCGGAGACCGTCACCTCCCAGCCGCGGTGCGGGAAGCTGCAGGCGACGCACACCTCGCGGCGGTAGCTCGGGTCGCCGGCCAGCGCCTGCTCCTGGTAGCGGCTGTGGATCGCCTGCCCCAGCCAGAGCCGCTCGTAGCCGCCGCGCTGCGAGAACCCGAGGGTGCGCAGCAGCCCCGCCTCCAGCAGGTCCGCCACCGCCAGCTCGAGCGTCCGCCGCTCCAGATCGAAACGCGGGGGCATGGGCGTAAGTATGACGGAAAAACAGCGTTATAGCGCTAGACTTGGAGACTGAGAGGCGAAGGAAGGAGCTGGAAATGATCGACCTGACGATCAAGGTGGATGACGAGGTGCTGAGCCGCGCGGAGGCGAGAGCGCAGCAGGAGCAAACCTCGCTAGACGCCCTGGTGCGTGGCTATCTGGAGTCGTATGCCGGCTCCGAGCAGGAGCGGGCCCGCGCGATCGACGAGCTCCTGGAGCTATCGGCTCGCGCGCGGAGCAGCAGCGAAGGGCGTCGCTGGACGCGCGACGAGCTCCATGAACGGCGGTAGGAGCTTCTTCGACACCAACATTGCCGACTGCGACCGTCTCGTCTCCGAGGACCTCCAAGCCGGCCGCCGCTTCGGTGACCTGGTCATCGAAAACCCCTTCGCCGCCTGACCTCGGCTCCGCCCTGGCGCCTTTCCCTCGTTCGATACAATCCCTACCCGATGAGTCGTCCGCGTGGGGTGGCGCCGCTGATCCTTCCGCGGCCGGACCACCCGATCTCCCGCAAGAACGTCAGCCGCAACGCCCTCAAGGTCATGTACCGGCTGCACGCCGCCGGCTACAAGGCCCACCTGGTGGGGGGGAGCGTGCGCGACCTGATGCTCGGGCGGCGTCCCAAGGACTACGACGTCGGCACCGACGCCCGCCCCAACGAGGTGCGCCGCCTCTTCGGCAACTCGCGGATCATCGGCCGGCGCTTCCGCCTCGTCCACGTCTACTTCCACGACGGCGAGGTGGTCGAGGTCTCGACCTTCCGCCGCGGCGCCGAGCCGGCGGCGGCGGAGGACGGCGAGCCCGAGCGCGACGTCCTCATCACCAGCGACAACGTCTGGGGCTCGCCGCGCGAGGACGCCTTCCGCCGCGACTTCACGATCAACGCGCTCTTCTACGACGTCGCCGACTTCAGCGTCGTCGACTACACCGGCGGCATCCCCGACCTCCAGAGCCGGCTGGTGCGGGCGATCGGCGACCCCGACGTCCGCTTCCGCGAGGACCCGGTGCGGATGCTCCGCGCCTGCGAGTTCGCCGGCCGCCTCGGCTTCGGCATCGAGGCCGCCACCCAGGAGGCGATCCACCGCCATCGCCGCGACCTCGAGCGCGCCTCGCCGGCGCGCCTGACCGAGGAGATCGCGCAGCTCCTGCGCTGCGGCCACGCCGGCGCCGCGATGCAGTGGATGCTCGAGCTGGGCTTGATGGAGGTGCTGCTGCCCGAGGCCTACGCGATGGTCTCGGCGGCGGAGCGCGGGCTCGGCGACTTCGGGCAGATCCCGCCCTCGATCGACGCCCTGGTCGGCGAGGAGCGGCAGCTCTCCGACACCGTCCTCGTCGGCGCGCTCCTGCTGCCCCAGGTCCTCCTCCGTCGTTACGACGTCGAGGCTCTCGACCAGCGCCCGCTGACCCGCGCCGCCGTCGAGGCGCTGGTGCGCGAGACCGCCTCCGGCTTCTTCAAGCGCTTCCCGGCCTCGAACGCCAAGGCGCTGCAGGTCGTGCAGGCCCTGACCGGCTTCTGGCGCCTCTGCGAGCCGCGCTGGAAGCTCCCCGACCGCCTCCGCTACACCCGCCGCCCCCACTTCGAGGACAGCCT
>DASWHY010000644.1:0-8084 GCA_036397955.1 Thermoanaerobaculia bacterium
GAAGGCCGCGTTCGACGAGCACTGCGCGGAGGTGGCGGCAGCGAGCGCGGCGGGAACGGCCGGCGTCTAGCCGCGCACGACGTCGAAGAGGTGCGCGCCGTACGGCGGCAGGTCGAGGTAGAGGCCGCGCGCCGCCAGCTCGCCGCCGTCGCGCCGGTAGCGCGCCTCGGACAGCACGTCGCGCAGCTCGACCTCGCCGTCCTCCAGCCCCAGCCCCCCGAGCTCCAGGTAGCACTGCCCCGGCGCCGGCGCGAAGTTGACCGCCGCCAGGCGCAGCCCGCCGTTCTCCTCCCAGAGCGACGCCACGAAGTCTTCGCTCGTCGGGTTCCCCTTCCAGGCCGGGCGCGGCTCGAGCAGGCGCCAGCCGGCCTGCGGGCGCCGCGGCACGGCCCCGAGGAGCCGCTCGTAGAACGCCGCGACCTCGGGCGCTGCCGGCTCCGACGGGCGGCGCAGGAGCTGGAGCGGCTGGCGCTCGCGCCGCCCTTCGAGCTGGCCGTCGTGGAGGAGCAGGAGCCCGGGGACGGTGGCGGCGACGACCGCCGCGGCGCGGTGGCGCTCCCAGGGGAAGACGGCGGCGGCGCGCGGCTCGTCGTGGTTCTCGAGGAAGCGCAGCGCGCGCCCCTGCCGGTCGAGGCCGGCGCGCAGGTGGTCGCGCACCGCGCGCCCGGAGCCGTGGCGTAGCCGCTCGTAGAGCGTCATGTCGTAGGTGACGTCGAACCCCAGCTCCTGGAGCGCCGGCTCCCGACCCCAGTAGGCCTCGGCGACGAAGAGGAAGTCGGGGCGCTTCGCCCGCACCGCGCCGATCAGCTCGCGCCACGCCTCGCCCTGCGCCGGCTCCGCCAGCGGCGCGCGCGCCCGCTCCCACCAGGTGCGGTAGAAGACCTCGTCGAGCGCCAGCATCGCCATGTCGCAGCGCACGCCGTCGCAGAGGTCGGCGAGCTCGAGCAGGGTGTCGCGCAGCCGCCGCCGGGTCTCGGGGTGGAAGAGGTTGAGCTGCGCGGTGTCGGTCCAGGGCGGGAAGTAGGGATCGCGGCCGTGCGCCAGGATCCGCGGGCCGAGCTTCGTCTCGACGGCGAAGAACTCCCGCGGCGCGCGCGCCAGGTCCTCCTCGTCCCCCTGCACGTAGAGGTCGGGGCTCTCCACCACCCAGGGGTGGTCGATCCCCGTGTGGTTGACGGCGAAGTCGAGGAGCAGCCGGATGCCGCGGTTGGCGAGCCGCGCGCGCAGCCACGCCAGCGCGCCGGCGCCGCCGAGCAGCGGGTCCACGGTGTAGGCCGCGATCGAGTAGGGGGAGCCGCCGACGTCCGCCTCCGCGAAGTCCGGCAGCAGGCGCCGGTACTCGGCCCGCAGCTCCGGCAGCGTGCGGGCGATCTCGATGCCGCGCGGGCCCGAAGGCCAGACCCCCATCAGCCAGAGCAGGTCGGCGCCGGTGGCGGCGAGGCGGTCGAGCTCGCCCCTCGGGACCTCGCCGAGGCTGATCCGCCGCCCCTGCCGGCGCGCCAGGTCGGCGAGCCAGGGGCGGGCGTACAGCTCGTAGACGAGGCGTGGCGTGGCGGCGGCGGTCACGAGCGGCTGGAGACTCTAGCCCAGCGCCGTGACGCGCATCAGTTCGGCATCAACGCGAAATATGCGCTGTAGAACGCGCCCCAGAGCGCGGCGTGGAGGGCCCGCTTGCGGCGCAAGCTCCAGCCGCGGAGCGGGCGCGCCGCGACCCAGGCGGCGAGGAGGGTGAGGAGGAGGAAGCGGAGCAGGCGGGCGGGGACGGAGATCGCGAGGAAGCTCCACAGCTCCTCGCCTCGGCCGCCGGCGGCGACGGCGTAGATCTTGTACGGCGTGCCGCGGAGCGGGCCGGTGAAGAGGGCGAGCGCGCCGCGGTCGGCGATCTCCGCCTCGACCCGCGCCAACATCCCCGGCGAGATCGCCGGCACGCGGTCGAGAAAAGCGCGCGCCGCCGCCGGTTCGCGCGCCCCCCAGGCGAACATCAGCGCGCCGCCCAAGAGCGCGCCGAGGAGAGCGGCGAGGCAGGAACGGAGAGCGGCGCGGCGGTCGTGGAGCGCGATCCAGGTGAGCAGCACGTCGGGGACGAGGAAGAAGACCGTCGCCTCCGCGAAGCCCCAGAGCGCGGCGACGGCGAGGATCACTCCCACACCGAGAGTCGCCCCTCCGCCGCCAGCCCCTGCATCCGCGCCTTGAGGTCGGCGAGGAAAGCGCCCTTGTCGTCGCCGAGCGGCACCGGCTCGCCGACGAAGACGTCGCAGAAGAAGGGGACCGGCAGGACGGCGCCGCGCGGCAGGGTCTTGCCGAGGCCGTGGAGGAAGACCGGCACGACCGGCGCCGCGGGGTGGCGGCGCGCGAGGTGCCAGACGCCGCTCTTGAATTCGGTCAGCCGCTCCGGCTCGCCGCGCGAGCCCTCGGGGAAGAGGATGACGATCTCGCCGCGCCCGAGGGCGTCGGCGGCGGAGGCCAGCGGATCGGGCGCCGGCTCGCCGGGGGCGGGCTTCCCCTTGGCGCCGCCGCCGCGCGCCACCGGCAGGATGCCGATGATCCGCAGCGCGAACCAGGAGAGCAGCGGCCCCTTCAGGAAGTAGTCCGCCGCCGCCACCGGCCGGATCTTCGGCAGCAGCCGCGTCGGCAGCAGCGTCATCAGCACCATCGTGTCGAGGTGGCTGTTGTGGTTGGCGACGAGGATCGCCGGCCCGTCGTCCGGCAGCCGCTCGCGGTGCCGCACGTTGAGCCCGAGGACGACGAGGATGACCGGCCGGACGACCAGCCAGAAGAACAGCCAGCGCAACAGCGACGTCATCGAACGATCGTCGTCAACGGTCCATACAGGTACCAGACAAAATGGAAGAAGAGCGGGGCCGTGTAACTCAAGCTGTCCACCCGATCCAAGATCCCGCCGTGGCCCGGCAGCAGCGTGCCGCTGTCCTTGATCCCGAGGTCGCGCTTGAGGGCCGAGATCACCACGTCCCCGACGAAGCCGCCGAGGCCGAGGATCAGCCCGGCCTGGAGCGACTGGACGGAGTCGAACGGCGTCAGCCGCGGCGCCAGCAGCCAGGCGAGGAGGAGCGTCGTCGCCGCGCCGCCCAGCAGCCCCTCCCAGGTCTTGTTGGGCGAGACCTTCGGGATCACCCGGTGCCGCCCGAGCGCCTTCCCCCACAGGTACTGCGCCACGTCGTTGAACTGGGTGAGGAAGACGAGGTAGAGGACCAGCCCCGGGCCGCCGCCGTGCGGGTTGGCGATCGACAGCACCAGGAGCGCGGCGACGTGGCTGATCGCGAAGACCATCGCCATCAGCCCCCAGTGCAGCGTCCCGGCGGCGCGCAGAAAGCCCTCGGTCTCGCCGATCAGCACCATCCGCATCGGCAGGAAGAGGAAGGCGTAGACCGGGATGAAGACGATGAACATGCCGTACCAGCCCATGCCGATCCACAGGTACTGCACGGGGATCGCGAGGTAGGCCCAGAAGAGGACGCCGCGGTCGGCGCGCCGCGTCGGGATGAGCGACAGGTACTCCTTGAGCGCCAGGAAGCTGACGAAGGCGAAGAAGACGAGCGAGACCTTGCGCGAGAGGACCAGGGCGACGGCGAAGACGCCGGCCATGACCCACCAGGTGCGGACGCGGGCGCGCAGCTCGGTGAAGTCGGCCTGCGGCTGCCAGCGGCCGAGGAGCCAGACCGCGAGGGTGGCGACGACGAGGAGGCTGAAGATGCCGCCGAGCGCCCAGGCGACGGCGGGGTCGAGGCGGTCGCGGAGGAAGGCGAGGGCGGCGTTCACGAGCCCGCCTCGGCGAGCGCGGCGCGCGCCCGGTTGACGACCGTAAGCGCCACGCCGGCGGCCAGCACCCAGAGGAGGACCGCGAGCCAGCGGCCGGCCGGAGCGCCGAGCCCGAGGGCCAGCCCGACCGCGCCGAGGACCAGCGCGCGGTCGCTCTTGCCGGCCGGGCCGTCGTAGCGGCGCGAGGCGCCGATCGTCGGGCCGAGGACGCCGGCCAGCTCGGAGAGCCCGGCGAGGACGACGAGCGCCACGACCGGCGCCGGCGGAATGCCGGGGACGAGCGCCAGCGGCAGGTAGAGGGCGGCGTCGGAGACCACGTCCCCCAGCTCGTTCAGCAGCGCGCCGAGGCGGCTCTTCTGGCCGAACTCGCGGGCGAGCATGCCGTCCACGGCGTTGAGCGCCATGCGCAGCAAGAGGACGAGCGGCAGCAACAGGAGGGGCCAGCGGCGATCGGGCAGGAGGGCGATCGTCGCGCCGGCGGCGAGCGAAAGGAGCGCCGCGGCGGCGGTCACCTGGTTGGCGGTCGCTCCCGCGCGCGCCAGGGCGCCGACGCCCGGCCGCAGCAGGGCCTGGAACCTGGGTTTCAGGTCGTAGACGCTGGGCACCGCTCCTCCGTGGATCGGCGGGATGATAGCGCGCCATTTCGGAGATTGGCGCACGATCTCGGAGCTGGGCGCTCCGTCACCGAGATCGGCGCGCGATCACCGAGCTGGGCGCCCGATCACGGAGACGGCCGGGCGATCTTCGAGACGGGCGCCCGATCTCCGAGATGGGCGCTCCAGCTCCGAGATGGGCGCTCCAGCTCCGAGATGGGCCGTCCATCTCCGAGATGGAGCGTTTTACGGCGGTTTCCGCCCCGCCGCGCGTCCCCGGCGGGGGACGTTCGGCGTCGATCGGGTACCATCCGCCCGTGCCGCCCTGGACCGCCGCCGGCGCGCTGCTCGCCGCCCTGGCCGTCGCCGCCGGCGCCTTCGGCGCCCACGCGCTCGCCGCGCGTCTGGACGCCCGCGCCCTCGCCCTCTGGGAGACCGCCGCCCGCTACCTGATGTACTCCGGCCTCGGCCTCGCCCTCCTCGGCCTCTTCGCCCGCCAGGCGCCGCACTCCGCCGCCTTCCGCGCCGCCGGCTGGTGCCTCCTCGCCGGCGCCGTCCTCTTCAGCGGCACCGTCTTCACCCTCGCCCTCGGCGGCCCCCGCCTCCTCGGCGCCGTCACCCCCTTGGGCGGCACGCTCCTGATCGCCGGCTTCCTCCTCTTCGCCTGGGCGGCCTTGCGGGCTTGAGCGTCGCCGGTCCCTACGCGTCTGGAAAACATCACTTCGAAGGTTCGCGATAGAATCGAAACCGAGGCTGTGTCGAAACTCTCGCTTCCACTGCGCCGGTTTCTCTACCTGGCCGCCGCGGTCGCCTACGCCGTGCTCTTCTTCGGCGCGTCGCCGCGGGGTGAGCGGCCGGACCGCGAGCGGGCGCTCCCCACGACGGTGTCGGTAGGGATGCATGTGGCTCGCGCCTTCAGCCCTATGCTTTTCACCTTGCTCGTTCTCTCGCTGGGCGGCGTCGTCTGGTGGCTGACAGGGGTTTCCAGCGAGGGGATCATGCTTCCCACCGGTGTTGTTCACTTCACCGACTACAAGACGAGCTCTCTTGATGCTGGATTTGTGGCGGCCGATTACCGCGCCCGGGTGTCCTGGGGAATAGCGGGTTTCTTCGCCATCCTCGCGTCGGCAATCGCAATCATCGTTGGCTGTGTTGCGATCAAGCGCGCAGCGCGCGGCAGGCCGTGGCGGGTCGGCGCCTTCGCGTTCTTGTTCGTGAGTCTGACCCTCATCGGCAAGACGATGGCCCCGCCGTTTCCTCGCGCGTGTGGTCTTGGCGTCCTCTTCGCCGTCTCCAGCGGCCAGCGCTTCTACCCGGTCATCGACGAGGCGTTGCGGAACACTTTGGCTAGCCCCAATTACTTCATCGGCCCCATCGCCGTGCTCGATCTCCAGAACTGGCTCGGATGGCCGGCGATTCTGGCCAGCACGTCGATGATCCTGGGCTTCTGCGCAATCTTGTTCTATGCCCTCGACCGCCGGCAACCTGCGTCAGAGAACGAGCTGCGATGGGCAATCGACCAGTCGCGAAGGCTGCTGTTCGTCAGTGCCGCCGTGCTTGTCTCAGGCGTCTCGGCCCTCACGGCCCTCTACCTCTGGCCGCTGGTCTTCGTCGCGGGGACACCGGGGAGCGCTCAGGCTGTGGCTAACGCCGAAGCGATCAAGGAAGTGGCGATCGTCATGTCGCTTTCGACGGGCAGTCTTTACTCGCTGTTCCTGCTGACGTCTTTTTTCCCTGCGGCCTACTATCTGGATCGTGCGGTGAGAGAGCTGGCGACGGCGGGAGGGGTGCTACCCACCGGCCTAGAGGAATGGCTGCAGGAGCACAGCCTCACGCTGTCGCCGATGACCGAGCTCAAGCCCATCCTCGCCGTGCTGAGCCCGCTCGTGGCGGGCGGCTCAGCGTCGGCACTCATCAATCTGTTCACCAGCGGCGGCTCGTGAGCTACGAGCTCACTCTGCGCCCAGACGGCTGGGAGAAGCGCTCATGCCGCAGGTCGTCCGTTTTGCCACGCAGACAAACAAGAGCTTCGGTGAATTCCAGCTCGACCTGAACGCTGCCCTGCAGCACGCCTGGGGCACTCGGGTCATGCGATACCACTGGGAAGGTGAGGTGCTGAGAATCACCGCCCCGGGAGCGGAAGGATTCGTGGCGTTCAAGCCCGGCGGAGTCGAGGCCGAGATCGGCATGTCCTTCCCGGCGACTATGCTGAAGACCCAGATCGTGGCGGATATCACCCGGACTCTAAGCGTCGCCAGCGGTTCCCCGGTACAGTCCGCAAATCTGTGAGTTGGCGCGAGGCCGCGCTGCGGGGTTGAGCGCGCGCACGCCTCTGCTATTCTGATCTCGTGTTGTCTACGACGATCGCAGAACCCGTGCCTCTCGCGACCGACGCCCACGGCGTCATCCGCGTCGCCGGCACCCGAGTGACGCTCGACACCGTTATCGGGGTCTACTCCCAGGGCTCCACGCCCGAGGAAATCGTCGAGAGCTTCGACGTTCTCCGGCTGGACGACGTCTACGCCGTGATCACTTATTACCTCCGCCACCGCGACGAGGTCGCAACCTACATGGCGGAGCAGGAGGCGCTTGCCGCCAAGATCCGCGAAGAGGTCGAGCGGGAGTTCCCGCAGAACGGCCTCCGCGAACGGTTGCTCGCCCGCCTCGGCCGTTAGCGCGACGGCGTGCTCCGCCTGGTCGCCGACGAGAACTTCAACGGCCGCATCCTCCGCGCGCTGCAGCGCCGGATTCTGGCAGATCGCCTACGTGCCTTTCCTGTAGCATCCGCCCGCCATGACGAACGCCATCTCCCCCCTGCCGCCGCCGGTCAACGAGCCGGTGCGCGCTTACGCTCCGGGCTCGCCGGAGAGGCGGTCGCTCAAGAAGCGGCTGGACGCGATGCTCGGGGAGGAGATCGAGATTCCGCTCTTGATCGGCGGGCGCGAGGTGCGGACCGGGGACACAGCGCAGGCGGTCTGCCCGCACGACCACGGGCACGTGCTGGCCACTTACCACCAGGCGGGGGCGGCGGAGGTGGAGGCGGCGGCGCGCGCCGCGGCGGCGGCGTGGCGCGACTGGTCGGAGACGCCGTGGGAGGAGCGCGCGGGCGTCTTCCTGAAGGCCGCCGAGCTGCTCACCGGCCCCTGGCGCGACACTCTGAACGCCGCCACCATGCTCAACCAGTCGAAGACCGTGTACCAGGCGGAAATCGACTCGGCCTGCGAGCTGATCGACTTCTGGCGCTTCAACCCCTGGTTCATGCGCGGGCTCTACGCCGACCAGCCCTGGTCCTCGCCGGGGGTGTGGAACCGCGTCGAGTACCGCGCGCTCGAAGGCTTCGTCTTCGCCGTCTCGCCGTTCAACTTCACCTCGATCGGCGGCAACCTGCCGACGGCGCCGGCGCTGATGGGCTGCACCGTCCTCTGGAAGCCGGCCTCGACCGCCGTCTACTCGAACTACCAGATCGCCCGCCTCCTCCAGGCCGCCGGGCTCCCCGACGGCGTCGTCAACTTCCTCCCCGGCCGCGCCAACAAGGTCGGCGACCCGGCGCTCGCGCACCGCGACTTCGCCGGCCTCCACTTCACCGGCTCGACGCCGGTCTTCCGCGCCATGTGGAAGACGATCGCCGAGACCCTCCCCAGCTACCGCTCCTACCCGCGGATCGTCGGCGAGACCGGGGGGAAGAACTTCGTCCTCGCCCACCCCTCGGCGGAC
>DASWHY010000645.1:0-29499 GCA_036397955.1 Thermoanaerobaculia bacterium
CTTCCACGACCTGGGGATCGCCGGCGGGCTCGACCTGCGGGCGCGGCTCGCCGCCGCCGATCTGACGGACGATCGCTTCCGCCTCGACGGCACCCGCCTGGTGCTCGAGCGGGTGAGCTGGAGCGGGCTCGACGGCGGCGCTCCCGCCGCCCCCGGCCCGGCGCCCGACGGCTGGTGGGGACACTTCGACCTCGAGCGCGGCACCGTGCGCCTGACCCGGCCGCTCGCTCTCCAGAGCACGGTCGCGGCGCGGCTCAAGGACGCGGGGCTCCTGCTCGCCCTCTTCGCCCGCCGCCAGCGCGGGCTGGGCTGGCTCCAGGGCGTCCTCGCCGAAGAGCGCCTCGCCGCCCGCGCCGAGCTGCGTTTCACCGACGGCGCCATCGTGCTCGACCCGCTGCGCGTCACCGGCGGGCGGCTCGACTTGCGTACCCGCCTGCGCTTGAGCCCCGAGAGCAAGCGCGGCTACCTCTTCGTCCGCTACGGCCGCCTCGCCACCGGTATCGAGCTCCAGGACGGCGAGCGCACCTACCACCTCCGCCGCCCCCTCGAGTGGTACGAGAGCCGGCGGGGATTCCGCTAGGCGCGCTCGCCGTCCGCGAGAAAGGCGCGCACCTCCGGGAGTGCCGCGAGGACCAGCGCGACGACCCCCAGGCAGGCCCCGCAGCCGCGGTAGATCGCCGCCACGTCGCGGTCCAGGAGGTCCGCGACGACCCCCGTCGTGCCGGCGGCCAGCGGCACCATGCTCAAGGCCAGCGTCTCGAAGAGGCCGAAAACCCGCCCGCGCAGCCGCCCTGGCGTGGTGAGCTGCATGGCCGACAGCACCTGAATCAGATTGAAGCCGTTCATCACCGCCGCCGCGAAGACCAGCCCGAGCGCCACCCAGGGGGAGCGCGCCAGGCCGAGCCCGCCGGCGGCGAGGGCGAAGCCGAAGCCGAATCCGAGATAGACGCGACTGCGCGTCGGCCCCGCGAGGCGAACGGTCCCCGCGAGCAGGCTCCCTACGACCGACCCGGCGCCGAAGGCCGCCGCCAGGTAGCCGTACCAATCGGGCACCACCCGCAGCACGTCCTCCACGTAGAAGGGGAGCAGGACGACGATGGCGACGACGAAGAAGTTGTCGAGAGGGGAGAGGAAGAGGAGCCAGCGGAGCCCCTTCCGCCCCCAGACGTGGCGCAGCCCCTCGGCGAGGTCGCGCCGGAGGCCGGCGACCGCCCGGCGCCAGCTCTCGCGCTGCCGTGGCGCGGGCGGCGGCAGGCGCACGAACCACTCGCTGGCCCCGGCGAAGAGGTAGGAGAGGCCGTCGGCGAGGAATAGAGGCGCCGCGCCGAGGAGGCGGAAGAGCACGCCGCCGATTCCCTGCCCGAAGAAGGTGGAGACGTCGAGCGCCATCCGGTTGAGAGAGTTGGCGCTCGCCACCCGCGCCGGCGGCACCAGGTCGGGGATCGCGGCCTGGATGGCAGGGCGGAAGACCGCATCGGCGATCCCCATGACGCAGGCGGCGGCGAAGAGCGCGGCGAGGATCAGCCGCGGCCGGTCGGGGGCGGTGAGCAGGAGGGCGCCCAGCGCGAGCGAGGCGAGGCCGCGCACGAGGTCCCCCGCCACCAGGATCGCCCGCCGCGAGTGGCGGTCGGCGAACGTGCCGCCGAGGGGGCCGAGCAGAGCGGCGGGGAGGGTGGAAGCGAGGGTGGCGAGACCGAGGAGCGTCGCCGAGTCGGTCTGGCGCTTGATCCAGAAGACCATCGCGATGGCGAAGGCCTGCGTGCCGAGTTGGCTGACGAACTGCCCCTGCCAGAGGAGAAGGAAGTCGCGGTTCCAGAGCCGCGCCGGAGGCACCTCGGCGCCGTTGCCCCGATCCGCCGCGGCCGCCTGCTCGGCGGCGGTCACCGCCCCGGCACCAGGGTGAGGATCCCTTCGGCTTGCCGCTCCACCGCCGCCCGCGACGTCAGCAAGGGATGGTAGGCGACGTCGCGCCAGGGCCCCACCTGGTCGGCGCGGTGGCGGTGGAAGGCGTGCCCCGACTGACCCGTACTGTTGACGGCGAGCGAGCGCGCCGGCGCGCCGAGGTCAACGATCAACCGCTGTGAGACGCCGAAGACGACGGCGAACGGCTGCTCCAGGTCGTGGAGCGTCTCGTTGACGGTGAAGGGGTCGCCGGGGACCGGCCCGGCGGCGACGTTGAAGGCCCATTCGAGCGGCGCGATGCCGCTCTGGCCGAGGGGGGCGTGGACGAAGGTCATCGGGTGCACCCGCCCCCAGGTCCAGCGCGCCGGGTCGTCGCCGCAGCGTTCGGCGAGCCAGGCCACGGCGGCGGCGAGGCTGCGCCGGAGGACCTCGGCGCGCCCCTCGACCGCCGGAGTCCGCCGGTCGTCGTACCAGCGGCTCTCCGGCCGCGCCAAGAGCTCCACCAGCATCGGCACCTGGGAGAGCCCGAGCTGGCGGTAGGAGGCCATCAGCTCTTCACCCAGCTCGTCGGCGAAGAGGTGCGACCAGAGGAACCAGAGCCAGGCCTGGTAGACCGCGGCGCCGGCGCTCTCGGTCGCCATCCCGAGGTCCCAGGCCGCCACCTCGGCGAGCGCCCGGCGCTCCAGCTCGCTCCCCGGCGGGACACCGAGTAGGTAGGGGCGCAGCGCCGCGGCGGGGAGGGAGTAGACATCGGCCTGGAGCGCCCGCGCCGTCTGGGGCGTCGCCTCGGGGGTGGCGGCCAGCCGCTCGCGGATGCGCGCGGCGCGGTAAGGGTCCGCCATGTCCTCGGCGATGTAGTACGGGTAGCCGTCGCCGACGACGCGATGGTTGGCGGTGACGACGAAGCCGTCCGGCGGGTTGAGGACGCGCGGCATCGCCGGCCACGGGATGAAGCCCTCCCACTCGTGCTCCCCCGTCCAGCCGGGGGCCGGCACCAGGCCGCGCGCGCCGCCGGCGCGCACCGGCACCCGCCCCGACGACTGGTAGCCGACGTTGCCGTCGACGTCGGCGTAGGTGAAGTTGACGCTCGGATAGTCCCAGCGGGCGAGCGCCTGCCGGAACTCGCCCCAGCCGCGCGCCTGGTCGAGGGCGAGGAGGGCGTCGGCGAGCCGGCCGCCGGCGAGGGCCGTCCACTGGAGCGCGGCCGGCGGCCCGCCCTTCAGCTCGGGCACGACGCCGTCGACGAGCGGCCCGTGGAGCGTCGCGCGCACCGCGAGCTCGACCGGCTCGGCGCCCTTCAATCGGATCGTCTCGTGCGTCACCGCGAGCGGCCGCCAGGCGCCGCGGAAGAGGTACCGTCGCGGCTGCCGCCGGTCGTCCAGCCGTTCGAGGAAGAGGTCCTGGACGTCTGCGCACATGTTGGTGATGCCCCAGGCGATCCGCCCGTTGAAGCCGATCACCACCGCCGGCATGCCGGCGAAGGAGAAGCCGGCGACGTTGAAGCCGCCGCCGTGGAGACCGTTCTCGTACCACACCGAGGGCATGCCGAGCCCGAGGTGGGTGTCGTTGGCGAGGAGCGGCCGGCCGCTCGCGGTGCGCCGGCCGTGCACCGCCCAACTGTTGCTCGCCCAGATCGTCCCCGGCCGGCCGAGGAGGCTCGCCACCGCCGCGGGGACCGCCGTCGCCGGGGCGCCGCCGTCGCCCAGTCCGGCGTAGCCTCCGGCCTCCGGCGGCACGATGATGGGAGCATCCGCAGGGTACGGCGGCAGGAGCTCGTGCGCTCCAGCCTCCCCCACCCGCGCGATCAGCCGCGCGCGCAGGATCTCCCACGTGTGATTGAGGCCGAGGTTGAGGCTCATCAGCTTGCACCAGGCGAGGGAGTCGAGCGGCGTCCAGGGCTCCGGCGAAAAGCCCAGCAGCGTGAACTCGAGCGGCAACCGCCCGCGGTGCGTGGCGACGAACTGGTTCACCCCGTCGGCGTAGGCCTGGAGGGCGGCGCGCGTCGCCTGGTCGAGGAGGGGCCAGTCGCGCGCCGCGGCGCGGCGCAGGCCGAGGGTGCGGAGGTAGCGGTCGGCGTCGAGGAGGCCGGCGCCGAGCACCTCGCCGAGCCGCCCGGAGCTCACCCGGCGGTTGAACTCCATCTGCCAGAGCCGGTCCTGGGCGTGGACGTACCCCTGCGCGAAGAAGAGGTCGTGCGCGCTCGCGGCGTAGATGTGCGGCACCCCCCAGCGGTCGCGCACCACCTCGACCGGGCGCGCCAGCCCCGCCGCGGCGACGCGGCCGCTCTCCTGCGGCCAGGGGCGGCGGACCAGGACGACCGCCGCGACCGCCAGCGCGGCGGCGAGCGCCGCCACGGCGACGGCGCTCCACCGCAGGGCCCGGCGGAGGCGGCGTCTCATCGCTGACCGGGCGCCGCGGTCGCCGCCGCGGCTTGCGCGCGCGCCAGGCAGGCGGCCAGCGGCGCGCAGAGCGCGTCGAGGTTGGCGGCGGCGAGCAGGGTCAGGTGGCTCGCCGCGACGGCGTGCACCTCGACCGGCTCCGCCGACAGCTCCCCCCAGCCGAGCGCCGGGTCGGCGAGGAGGCGCCGGAAGTCGTCGGGCAGCGCGCCGCCGCCGTCGCGCTCGGCGCGGAAGAGGGTGATGCGGCCGGCGTAGGGGCGCGGCAGGTAGCGCTCGGCCGCCCGCACGTTGGCCTTGAAGACGGCGAGCAGCCGGCGCAGGTGCTCGACGGTGCCCCCGGCGGGGAGGAGCTCGACCGCCCGCAGCCGCGCCAGGAACGAGCGGAGCCGCTCCTCCGGCTCCAGCCGGCGCAGCACCGCCTCGTCGACCCCCAGGTCCTTTCCCCAGAGAGAGCGCGCGTAGGCGGCCACGTGCAGGAGCCAGGGGACGTCGTCGGCGTAGAGCGTCTCGGGGTCCTCGCCCGCGGCGTGGAGCGGCGGCAACCGCGGCAGCGCGTCGAGGAGCGCCAGCAGCGCCGGCCGCGCGCCGGCGCGGTCGAGCTGCTGCGCCATCTCGAAGGCGACGAGGCCGCCGAGCGACCAGCCGCCGAGGAGGTACGGCCCGACCGGGCGCACCCGCCGCAGCTCGCGCAGGTAGTCCTCTGCCATCTCCTCGATCGTGGCGTGCGGCTCCTCGCCGTCGAGGAGGCCGCGCGACTGCAAGCCGTAGAGCGGCTGCGCGGGGCCGAGCATCCCGGCGAGCGGCCGGAAGCAGAGGACGTCGCCGCCCGCCGGATGGACGCAGACGAAGGGAGGACGTGAGCCGGCGGGGTCGATGGCCACCAGGGAGATGCGGGCGGCGGGGGCTCCGGCCGCCGCGCCGCTGGCCGCACCGCCGCGCAGGCGCCGCTCGAGGAGGGCCCGCTGCTCGGCCGAGAGGCGGGCGCGGCGCTCGGCGAGGCGCGCGGCGCGGTCCGCCGCCGGGGCGGCGGGCGCCGGCGCGGGAAGGGCTTGCGCCGCCGCCTGCTCCACCGCGGTCTCGCGGCGCCCGATGGCGGGCGCCGCCGGCAGCTCCACCAGGCGCCGCGCCGGCTCCTCCACCGCCGCGGCGAGGAGCGTCGCGAAGTGCGCCAGGACCGCCGCCGCGCTCTCCGGCGCGAAGAGGTCGCGGTCGTACTCCAGCATCGCCGTCAGCTCCTCCTCCTCGTCTTCCAGGTAGAGGGTCCACTCGAATTGCGCCGTGCCGTTGTGGAGCGTGAGCGGCTCGAGCGTCGCTGCGCCCAGCCGGCGGCGGGCGCGCGGGGCGTGCAGCAGCACCAGCATGACCTGGAAGAGCGGGCTCGCGCCGCCGGCGCGCTCGGGCTGCAGCGCTGCGACCACCCTCTCGAACGGCACCTCGGCGTGGGCGTAGGCCCCGAGGGCCGCCTCGCGCACCCGCGCCAGCAGCTCGCGGAAGGTGAGGTCGCCGGCTGCAGCGGAACCGTGCGCCACACTCTTCGCGCCGAGGTCCACGCGCAGCCCCAGGGTGTCGGCGAAGAAGCCGATCAGCGCCTCGAGCTCGGCGCGGTCGCGGTTGGCGACCGGCGTGCCGACCAACAGGTCGGCCTCGCCGGTGAGCTGATAGAGCAGGAGATCGAAGGCGGCGAGGAGGACCATGAAGAGCGTCGCTCCTTCGCCGGCCGCGAGGCGCCGCACGCCGTCCGCCAGCGCCCGCGGGAGACGCGCCGACGCGAGCGCCCCCCGGCGCGGCCCGGCGCGGGCCCGCCGTGGCCGGTCGGTGGGGAGCGCCAGCGCCGGCGGTGGCGGCGCCAGCCGGCGCCGCCACCAGGCGAGCGGCTTCTCCAGCGCCTCGCCGCGCGACGCCTCCTGCTGCCAGGCGGCGTAGTCGCTGTACTGCAAGGGGAGCGGCGGCAGCGGCGACGGGCGGCCGGCACGGCAGGCGTCGTAGAGCGCCGCCAGCTCGTCCTGCAGCAGGTCGAGCGACCAGCCGTCGGCGACGATGTGGTGGAGCGCGAGCACCAGCCAGTGCTCTTCCGCCGCGAGCCGCAGCAGCAGGGCCCGAAGCAACGGCCCGCGTGCGAGGTCGAACGGGCGGCGCGCTTCGGCGGCGGCGAGCCGCTCGGCCTCTGCCGCGCGGGCGCCGGGCCGCAGGGAGCGCAAGTCGGTGAGCGGCAGCGCCGGCGGGAGGTCCGGCGGGATCACCTGGACGGGCGCCCCGGCGCGCTCCTCGAAGCGCGCGCGCAACGGCTCGTGCCGCCGCACCACCTCGTGCAGGGCGCGGGCGAGCGCCGCGGGGTCGAGCGGACCGGTGAGCCGGGCCGCGAGGTAGACGTTGAAGGTCGGGTCGCCGGGCTCCAGCCGGTCGAGGAACCAGAGCCGCCGCTGGCCGGAGGAGAGCGGAAGCGGGGCGCCGTCCGCGGCGGGGCGGCGACGCAGGGGGGGCGGAGCCGTCGCCGGCTCGCCACCGCCCACCATGAGCCCGTGGACCGCCTCGGCTAGCCCCGCGATCGTGGGGGTCTGGAAAACGCGGCGGAGCGGCAGCTCGACCCCGAACGTGGCGCGCACGCGGGCGACCACGCGCGCGGCGAGCAGCGAGTGCCCGCCGCGGCGGAAGAAGTCCTCGTGCACCCCGGGCGGCGGGCCGCCGAGCACCTCGGCCCAGATCTCCGCCAGCGCCTCCTCCAGCGGGTTGCGCGGCGCCGTCTCGCCGGCGGCCCCGTCCTGCCATTCCGGCGCCGGCAGGGCGCAACGATCCACCTTGCCGGTCGCGCCGAGCGGCAGCGCCGGCAGCAGGACGAAAGCGGCCGGGAGCATGAACTCCGGCAGCCGGGCCACCAGCCAGGGGTGGAGGTCGGCGGGCTCGCCCTGGGGCACGACGTAGGCGACCAGCCGCTTGTCTCCCTCCTCCTCGGGCGCCACCACCACCGCCTCGCGCACCGCGGGGTGGGTGGCGAGGACGGCCTCGATCTCGCCCAGCTCGATGCGGAAGCCGCGCACCTTGACCTGGTGGTCGAGCCGCCCCAGGTACTCGAGGCGGCCGTCGGGGAGCCAGCGCGCCAAGTCGCCGGTACGGTACATCCGCTCCCCCGGCGCCGCCGCGAAGGGATCGGGGAGGAAGGCGCGCGCCGTGAGCTCCGGCCGGTTGAGGTAGCCGCGCGCCAGCCCGGCGCCGGCCAGGCAGAGCTCACCCGGCACGCCGATCGGACAGAGGCGGAGCGCCGGGTCGAGGACGTAGGCGCGCGTGCCCGCCACCGGGCCGCCGATCGTCGGCTCGCCGGCCGCGCCGCGCGCGACGGGGGCAAAGGTCGAGTAGGTGGTGTCCTCGGAAGGGCCGTAGAGGTTCCACAGGCGCGCGACCTGCGGCAGCGCGTGGACGCGCTCGGCGAGCGCGCGGCGGAGCGGCTCGCCGGCGAGGTTGACCGTGCGCACCGAAGCGGGGACCGCGCCCAACCGCAGCAGCTCGGCCATCGCCGAGGGGACGGTGTTGACCAGCGTCACCGCCTCGGCCAGCGGGCTGCCGGCGAGCGCGAGCGCGTCCTCGCCGAGCACGACGCGGCCCCCCCAGGCGAGCGGCGCGAACAGCTCGAAGACCGAGAGGTCGAAGTTGATCGAGGTCGCGGCGAAGACGCCGGCCAACTCCTCGGGCGCGAACAGCTCGCGCGCCCAATGGAGGAAGGCGACGGCGCTCCGGTGCTCGATCGCGACCCCCTTCGGCCTGCCCGTCGAGCCGGAGGTATAGATCAGATAGGCGAGGTTGCTCGACGCGGCGGCGGGAGGCGGCGGCTCCTCGCTCCAGCCGGCAAAGGGATCGGGAGCGCCGTCGAGGCGGAGGACGCGGACGCCGGGCGCCGCCGCCAGCGCCTCGTCGAGCCGCGGCAGCAACCGCTCCTCGGTGAGCAGCACGAAGCCGTCCTGGCCGGCGCGGGCGTCCTCCAGGATGGCGGCCAGGCGCAGCGCCGGGTAGGAGGGATCGAGCGGCACGTAGGCGCCGCCGGCCTTGAGCACGGCGAGGAGCGCGACCACGAGCTCCGGCGTGCGCGACAGGGCGACGCCGACCCGCGCCTCGGGGGCGACGCCGAGGGCACGCAGGTGGTGCGCGAGCCGGTTGGCCCGCCGGTCGAGGTCGCCGTAGCCGAGCTGCTCGACCCCCGCCGGCCCGGCCCAGAGGACCGCCGCCGCCGCCGGCGTCCGCACCGCCTGCGCCGCCACCAGCTCGCCCAGCCCGCCGGCGGCGGGGGGCGGCTCACGCCGCCAGGCGCCGCGCCCCCACTCCCCCAGGAGCTGCCAGCGCTCTGCCGGCGGCAGCAGTGGGAGGGCATCCACCGGCGTTTCCGGCGCCGCCACCGCGCCGGCGAGGAGCGTTGCGAAGCGAGCGAAGAGCCGCTCGGCGGTGGCGGCGTCGAAGAGGTCGGAGGCGTACTCGAGCGAGGCGACGACCTCCTCGCCGGCGTCGAGCAGGTGGAGGGTCAGATCCAGCTTGGCGGTGCCGTTGTCGATCAGGCAGGGCTCGAGCGCCAGCCCGGGCGCCAGTTCGCGCGGGCGCGCCCGTTCGAAGAGGAGCGCCATCGGGACGAGCGGATTGCGCGACAGGTCGCGTACCGGCCGCAGCTCCTCGACCAAGCGTTCGAACGGCAGCTCTTGGTGCATCGTCGCCGCCAGGGTCGTCTCGCGCGCCCGCCGCAAGAGCTCGCGGAACGTCGGCCGGTCTCCGAGCGCCACCCGGAGTGGCAGCACGTTGACGAAGAGGCCGATCACCCCTTCGAGCTCGGCGCGCTCGCGGTTGGCGAGCGGCGCCCCGACGAGCAGGTCGTCGGCGCCGATGTGGCGGTGGAGGAGCGCGGCGAAGAGCGCCAGCGCCCCCATGAACAGGGTCGCCCCCTCGCCGCGCGCCAGCGCGCGGAGGGCCGCCGCCGCGGGGGTGGAGAGCGGCCGCGATAGGAGGGCGCCGCGATAGGTGAAGACCGCCGGACGCCGCCGGTCGGCGGGGAGCTCGAGGACAGTCGGCGCGCCGGCCAGCCGTTCGCGCCAGAAGGCGAGCTGCGGCGCGAGCAGGCCCGACTCGAAGCGGCGCCGCTGCCAGACGGCGTAGTCGCCATGCTGCAGGACGAGCGGCGCGAGCCGCGGCGCCCGGCCGGCCACATAGGCCGCGTAGAGCTCCGCCAGCTCCCTTTCCAGCACCTCCAGCGACCAGCCGTCGCAGACGGCGTGATGGCAGTTGAGGACGAGCTGGTGGGCCGTGGGGCCGAGCCGCAGCAGCCTCGCCCGCACCAGCGGACCGGCGGCGAGGTCGAAGAGGTGCCGGGACTCCGCCGCCACCGCCGCCGCCGCGGTCTCTTCCCGCGGCGCCGGCGCCAGCCCCGAAAGGTCGACGACCGGCAGCGGCAGGGGGAGGCCGGGGGCGATCCGCTGCTCCGGTGCGCCGCCGCGCCCCTCGACGAATGTCGTGCGCAGCGCCTCGTGGCGGCGGACGAGGGCGCGCAGGCTGGCGGCGAGAGCGCCGGCGTCGAGCGGGCCGTCGAGCCGGTAGAGGGTCGCCAGATTGTAGACCGGCGAGGCCGGCTCGAAGCGGTGCAGGAACCAGAGCCGTTCCTGGGCGAAGGAGAGGGGCAGCGGCTCGTCTCTGGGTACCGCCTCGAGAGGTGGGCCGGCGGCCGGCCCGGCGTCCATCTCGCGCAGCCGCACGGCCAGCCCGGCCACCGTCGGCGCCTCGAAAAGGGCGCGCAGCGGCAACTCGACGCCGAGGCGCGCCAGCACCCGCGACAGCACGCGCACCGCGAGGAGCGAGTGGCCGCCCAGCGCGAAGAAGTTGTCCTCGGCCCCTACCGCCGGGACCTCCAGCACCTCGTTCCAGATCGCCGCCAGCGCCTGCTCGAGCGGCGTGCGCGGCGGCAGGAAGCCCGTCGCCGTCCCGCGCTCGGCGGCCGGCTCGAACGCCGGCAGGGCCCGCCTGTCCACCTTGCCGCTGGGGGTGAGCGGCAGCGCCGGCAGCGCCACGAAGGCGGTGGGGACCATGTGCTCGGGGAGGCGCTCGGCAAGATAACCGCGCAGGTCGGCTGTAGGGACGGAGCCAAGCGCCGCCCCTACCGAGCTTGGCGCGACATACGCCACCAGCCGCTCGCCGCGCAGCACGACCGCCGCGGCATGCACCTGCGGGTGCTGCGCGAGCGCCGCCTCGATCTCCCCCAGCTCGATGCGGAAGCCGCGTAGCTTCACCTGGTGGTCGAGGCGCCCGAGGTACTCCACCTCGCCGTCCGGCAGGCGGCGCGCGAGGTCTCCCGTGCGGTAGAGACGCCCCCCCACCTCCCCGCCGCACGGATCGGGGGCGAAGCGCTCCGCGGTCAGCTCCGGCCGCCCCAGGTAGCCACGCGCGAGCTGTACGCCGCCGATGCACAGCTCGCCGGGGACGCCGATCGGCACCGGCCGCAGGGCGCGGTCGAGGACGTGGATCGCGGTGTTGGCCACCGCGCGGCCGATCGGCACGACCGGGCGCTCGCGCTCGGCGCGGCAGGGGTGGTAAGTGACGTCCACCGCCGCCTCGGTCGGGCCGTAGAGGTTGTGCAGCGGGCAGACGAGGCGGGCGAAAAAGCGCTCCTCGAGGTCACGCGGCAGCGCCTCGCCGCTCGCCACCACTCGCCGCAGCGAGGCGCATCGCCCGGCCTGCGGGTGCTCGAGGAACGCGCGCAGCATCGAGGGGACGAAGTGGATCGTCGTGATCCCCTCCTCGACGATCGTGCGCACCAGGTAGCCGGGGTCCTGGTGCCCTCCCGGCCGGGCCACCACCAGGCGGGCGCCGGTCGCGAGCGGCCAGAAGAACTCCCAGACTGAGACGTCGAAGCTCGCCGGCGTCTTCTGCAGCACCGCGTCGCCGGGGCCGAGGGCGTAGGCCTGCTGCATCCAGAGAAGGCGGTTGGCGATGGCGCGGTGGCTGTTCATCGCCCCTTTGGGGCGGCCGGTCGAGCCGGAGGTGTAGATGACGTAGGCGAGCTGGTCGGGGTGGGTCCGGACCTCCGGGCGCGCCGCCGGCCGTGCCGCGATCTCCGCCCACTCCGCGTCGAGGAGCACCCGCCGCACGCCGCCCTCCGGCAGCAGGCCGCCGAGGCGCGCCTGCGTCAGCACCACCGGCGCGGGGCTCGCGCCGAGCGCGTCCTGCAGCATGAAGGCCAGCCGCTCGCGCGGGTACTGCGGGTCGAGCGGCACGTAGGCGCCGCCGGCCTTGAGGATGCCGAGCAAGCCGACCACCAGCTCGAGCGAGCGCTCGACGCAGATCCCGACCGCCGTCTCCGGCCCGACCCCGAGCGCGCGCAGGTGCCGGGCGAGGCGGTTGGCGCGGTCGTCCAGCTCGCGGTAGGTGAGCACGGCGCCCGCGAAGACGACCGCCGGCGCCTCCGGCGTGCGCTCCACCTGCGCCTCGACCAGCCCGTGGAGGAGCGGCTCGACGCCATAGGCGACGCCGGTGTCGTTCCACTCGTGGAGGAGCTGCTGCGCCTCGGCGGCGGCGAGGAGCGGCAGGTCGGCAACGGCACGGTCGGGGTCCGCGACCGCGGCCGCGAGGAGAGTGCGGAACTGCCCCGCCAGGCGCTCGGCGGTGGTGGCGTCGAAGAGGTCGGTCGCGTACTCCAGGGTGCCGCCGAGCCCCGCCTCCCCCGGCGCCAGGGCCAGCCCCAGCTCGAACTTGGCGGTGCCGGTCGGCAGGTCCTCCGGCCCGCCCGCGAACGGGCCGCCGCGGCTCGCCGCCGCCGGGACGTCCACCGGGCCGTTGTGCAGCACCAGCAGCACCTGGACCAGCGGGTTGCGCGACAGGTCGCGCTCGGGCTGCAGCTCTTCGACCAGCTTCTCGAACGGCAGGTCCTGGTGGGCGTAGGCGTCGAGGGCCACCTCGCGCAGGCGCGCGAGGAGGGCGGCGAACGACGGCTCCTGCTGCAGGTCGCAGCGCAGCGCCAGCGTATTGACGAAGAGGCCGATCAGCCCCTCGACCTCGGGGCGGGTGCGGTTGGCGATCGGCGAGGCGACCAGCAGCTCCTCCTGGCCGCTCCAACGCGCGAGGAGGGCGGCCCAGACGGCGAGGAGCCCCATGAACGGCGTCGCTCCGTGGCGCCGGCAGAGGTCGGCGAGCCGCGCCGCGAGCGGGCCGGGGAGGGCGAGCCGGCGCTGCGCCCCGCGGTAGCTCTGGACCGGCGGTCGCGGCCGGTCGGTAGGGAGCTCGAGGGCGAAGGGTGCGCCCGCGAGGCGGGCCCGCCAGCGGGCGAGAAGGCGCGCCAGCGGCTCTCCGGTCAGCCACCGCCGCTGCCAGGCGGCGAAGTCGCCGTACTGCACCGGCAGCGGCGTGAGCCGCGCCGGTCCCCCGGCGCAGGTTGCGCGGTAGAGGGCCCGCAGCTCGGCCAGAAAGAGCCCCAGCGACCAGCCGTCGGAGACAATGTGGTGGGTGTTGACCAGGAGGTGGTGATCGTCCGCATCCAGCCGCACCAGCGTCGCCCGCAGGAGCGGCCCGTGCGCCAGCTCGAACCCCCGCCGCGACTCGGCGGCGGCCAGCCGCTCAGCCTCGGCGGCCGCGGCCGCGCCAGGCAGTCCTCCGAGGTCCACCCGCGGCAGCGGCACCGGCGCCGGCGGCGCGACGACCTGCACCGGCTCGCCCGCCGCCTCCGGGAAGCGGGTGCGCAGCGCCTCGTGGCGGGCAACGATCGCGGTGAGCGCCGCGGCGAGCGCCGCCGGGTGCAGCTCCCCCTCGAGTCGGAGGCGCTGCGGCAGGTTGTAGACCGCGCCGCCCGGGGCCAGCCGGTCCAGGAACCAGAGCCGCTGCTGCGGGAAGGAGAGGGGGAGCGGCTCGGGACGCGCTCCCGTCGCGAGCGGCGGCGCGGGCGGCGCCGCCGCCGGCCCTTCGCGCCAGGTCTCCTCCACCCGTTCGGCGAGGGCCGCGACGGTGGGGGCGGCGAAGAGCGCCGCGAGCGGCACCTCCGCCCCGAGGAGTGCCGCGACCCGCGCCAGGACGCGGGTGCCGGCGAGGGAGTGGCCGCCGAGGGCGAAGAAGTCGTCGCGGCTCCCCACCCGCGGCAGCTCGAGCACCTCCGCCCAGATCCCCGCCAGCGCCTCCTCCACGGGACCGTGCGGCGCCTCGTACGGCGCCGCCGCCGCGCCCTCGCCGTCCGGGGCGGGCGCCGGCAGGGCGCGGCGGTCCAGCTTGCCGCTCGGGGTGAGCGGCATGGCGTCGAGGAAGACCCAGCAGACGGGGAGCATCGGCGTGGGGAGACTCGCGGCCAGGAAGTCGCGCAGCTCGCCCGGTGCGGGGGGTGCGCCGTGCGCCTCGGGTACGACGTACGCCACCAGCCTCTTGCCGGCGGCGTCGCCGCCGTCGTCGCGCGCCAGCACCGCCGCCGCGCGTACCGCGGGGTGGCGGTCGAGGGCGGACTCGATTTCACCGAGCTCGATCCGGACGCCGCGGATCTTGACCTGGTGGTCGACGCGGCCGAGGTAGTCGAGGGCGCCCCCCGGCAGCTCGCGCACCAGGTCGCCGGTCCTGTAGAGCCGGGCGCCGGGAGTCCAGCCGGGGGCCTCGGCGAAGGGGTCGGGGACGAAGGCGGCGGCCGTCAGCTCCGGCCGGCCGAGGTAGCCGCGCGCCAGCCCCGCGCCGCCGAGGTAGAGCTCTCCCGCCTCGCCGGGCGGCACCGGGCGCCGCTCGGCGGCGAGCACGTGCGCCCGCGTCTCGGCGATCGGCCTGCCGATCGGCGGCCGCCCGCTCGCGCCGCGGGCGAGGCGCGCCGCGGTCGAGTAGGTCGTCGTCTCGGACGGCCCGTAGAGGTTCCAGACCACCGCCGCCGGCGCCTCGCGCTCGAGCCGCGCCACCACTTCGGCGCGCAGCGCCTCTCCCGCCAGCCCCACGGCGCGCACCGCCGGCGGCAACCGGCCGGCGCGCAGCAGCTCGGCGGCGAGGGAGGGGACGCTGTTGACGAAAGTCACCTCGCCGGCGGCCGCCAGAGCGGGTAGCTCGAGGAGGTTCTCGGCCAGCACCACCGTGCCGCCGGTGGCCAGTGGGACGAACAGCTCGAAGACCGAGAGGTCGAAGGAGAGGGAAGTCGAGGCCAGCATGCCGGCGAGCTGCGCGGCAGGGAACGTCGCCGCCGCCCAGCGCACCAGGTTGACGGCGCTCCGCTGCTCGATCGCCACTCCCTTCGGCCGCCCGGTCGAGCCCGAGGTGTAGATCACGTAGGCCAGGTTCTCCGGCGCGGCCGGGCGCGGCGCGGCCGGCGGCGGCGCCTCGGCGAGGTAGGCCCGCACCAGCTCCTCGGTGAGCACCAGCGCCGCTCCCGAGTCGGCCAGGATCCACTCGGTCCGCTCGCGCGGATAGGCGGGGTCGAGCGGCACGTACGCACCGCCCGCTTCGAGCACGCCGAGCACCGCCACCACCATCTCCGGCGAGCGCCGGCAGCGGACCGCGACCGCCACTTCGGGCCCGACGCCGAGCGCGGCGAGATGGCGCGCCAGGCGCTCGGCCCGCCGCTGGAGGACGTCGTAGGTGAACCGTTCGCGCCGCCAGACCAGAGCCGTCGCGTCGGGAGTGCGCGCCGCCTGCGCGGCGACGAGGCGCGGCAGGGTCGCCTCGCCCCGGGGCGGGAGCGGCGGCTGCGGCGAGGAGGCGAGCGGAGCGCTGGCGGCCACGCTCATCGCGCCGGCTCCAGGCTCTCGATCTCGGCCAGGATCAGCTCCTCGACGACCAGCGCCAGACCGGCGACGGTCGGCTCTTCGTAGAGGGTGCGCAGCGGCAGGTCGACGGCGAAGGCCTCGCGCACCCGGTGGAGGAGCTGCACCAGGAGGAGCGAGTGGCCGCCGAGCGCGAAGAAGCCGTCGCGGACCCCGACGCGCTCGCGGCCGAGGACCGCGGCGAAGAGCCGGCAGAGGAGCTCCTCGGTCGGCGTCTCGGGCGGGACATAGGAGACCGCCAGCCCTGGCCGGCCGCGGTCGGGGGCCGGCAGGGCGCGGCGATCCACCTTGCCCTGCGGCGTCAGCGGCAGGGCGGCGAGCGGCATGACGTCCGCCGGCACCATGTAGTCGGGGAGCTGCCGGGCGAGGGCGGCGCGGACGTCGCGGCCGAGCTCGTCGCCCGCGCCGTCCTCGCCGGCCACGACGTAGGCGACGAGCCGGCGGTCGCCGGGGGCGTCCTCGCGCACCGCCGCCACGGCGTCCTGCACCCCCGGCTGCGCGCGCAGCGCCGCCTCGATCTCCCCCAGCTCGATGCGGAAGCCGCGGAGCTTCACCTGCTCGTCCCGCCGCCCCACGAACTCGAGGGTGCCGTCGGGGAGCCAGCGCGCCAGGTCGCCGGTGCGGTAGAGGCGTTGTCCTGGCTCGCTCGCGACCGGATCGGGGACAAAGCGCTCGGCGGTCCAGTCGGGGCGATCGAGGTAGCCGCGGGCGAGCCCCGCCCCGCCGATGCACAGCTCGCCGGGGAGACCGATCGGTGCCGGGTGCAGGAGCGGATCCAGGACGTGGCAGCGGACCCCGGGAAGCGGCCGCCCGATCGGCACCTCCCCCACCGCCGGCGGCACGCCGTCCGCCGGTAGCTCCCAGGCGCTCGCCACCACCGTCGCCTCGGTCGGACCGTAGGTGTTGAGGAGCCGCACGCCGGGGTCGAGCCGCGCCGCAAAGCTGGCCAGCCGTTCCGGCTGCGCCCGCTCGCCGCCCAGGATGACCAGACGGAGCGGCGCCCCCACCGCGAGACCGGCGGCCTCGAGCCCCGCCGCCCATTCGTGCCAGTAGGCGGTCGGCAGGTCGAGCACCGTGACCCCCCAGCGGCGGCAGGCTTCGAGAAGGGCGGCGGCGGCGCCGAGCATGGCGTCGTCGCGCAGCACCAGCGCGGCGCCGGCGGTGAGCGCGGGGTAGATCTCCTCGGCGCTGGCGTCGAAGGCGAGCGAGGCGAACTGGAGCACCCGGTCGGCGGGGCCGATGGCATAGAGGTCGCGCGCCACCACGGTGAAGGCCGCCAGCGCGCCATGCTCCACCACCACCCCCTTCGGGCGGCCGGTCGAGCCGGAGGTGTAGAGGACGTAGGCGGCGTTGCCGGGGGCGACCGCGACGCGCGGGTCCGCCTCGCTCTCGCCGGCGAGCGCCGCCGGCGGCGCATCCAGGCACAGCACCCGCGGCACCTGCGACGCGAGCTGCCCCGCCAGCCGCTCGTGGGTAAGCGCCACCCGGACGCCGGCCTCCGCCAGGACAACCGCCTTCCGCTCGGCCGGGTAGGCCGCGTCGAGCGGCACGTAGGCGCCCCCCGCCTTGAGCACCGCGAGCACCGCCACCAGCATCTCCGGCGAGCGCTCGACGCAGACCGCCACCCGCGCCTCCGGCCCGACGCCGAGGCGGCGCAGGTGGTGCGCCAGGCGATTGGCGCGGCGGTCCAGCTCACCATAGGAGACGCTCCGCCCGCCGGCCACGACGGCAGGCGCCCACGGCCGCTCCGCCGCCTGCCGCGCGAACAGCTCGTGGACGGCCCCGGTGTACGGCGGCGCCTCGTCCCCGGCGCTCCAGGCCAGGAGCTGGCGCTCCTCGCCCGGCGCCAGGAGCGGCAGCGCGGTGAGCGGCTGCTCCGGCTCGGCCACCGCCGCCGCGAGGAGCATCTCGAACCGCAGCAGCAGCCGCTCGGCGGTCGGCCGCGTGAAGAGGTGGGCGTCGTAGGTGAGACTGGTGACGAAGGAGCCGCCGCTCTCCTCGACCACCAGGCAGAGGTCGAAGAGCGAGGCGCCGAGGTCGGCCACCCCTTCGTCGCCCAGCAGCTCCAGAGTGAGCCCTGCCACCTCGCGCGCCGGCCGCGGCACGTTCTGGAGCAGGAACATCACCTGGAAGAGCGACGCCACCCCCGCACCCCGCTCGGTCTGCAGCGCCTCGACCAGGGTCTCGAGCGGCAGGTCCTGGTGGGCGTAGGCGTCGAGCGCCGTTTGCCGCACTTCTTCCAGCAGCGCGCGGAAGCTCCACCCCGGAGCGGAGCGCAGGCGCAGCGCCAGAGTGTTCAAGAAGAAGCCGATCAGCCCCTCGACGGCGGCCCGGTTGCGGTTGGCGATGGGCGAGCCGATCACCTGGTCCGACTGGCCGGTGGCGCGATAGAGGAGCGTGTGGAAGCCGGCGAGGAGGGTCATGAACGGGGTCGCCCGCGCGCGCCGGCCGAGCTCGCCGAGGTCGGCGGCGAGCCGCGGCGGCAGGGTGCGCTGGACGACGGCCAGCCGCTGGCCGGGCGCCGCGCCGCGCGGGTGGTCGGTGGCGAGGCGCAGGGGTGGCGGCGGGTCGGCGAGCTGCTCCGTCCAGTAGGCCAGGAGCGTCGCCAGCGTCTCCCCCTGCAGGTAACCGCGCTGCCAGACGGCGAAGTCGGCGTACTGCAAGGCGAGCGGCGGCAGCGGCGAGGCGCGGCCGGCGAGGAAGGCCTCGTAGAGGGCCGCCACCTCGCGCACCAGCACCGCCGTCGACCAGCCGTCGGAGACGATGTGGTGCATGGCGAGGAGGGCGACGTGCTCTTCGGCCTCCTCCCGACCGCCGGACCTGCCGGTCAGCAACGCCAGGGTCACCCGCGCGAGGGGTGGCTCGGCGAGCGTGAACAGCCGCTCGCGCTCCTGCCGCACGACACCGGCGAGCGCCCGCTCGCGCGGCGCGGCGGCGAGCCCCGAGAGGTCGACCAGCGACACCGCGAGCCGCGCCGCCGGGGCGATGACCTGCTGCGGCTGCCCCTCCGCCGCGACGATCCCGGTCCGCAGCACCTCGTGCCGCTCGGCCAAGGCGGCGAAGGCGGCGCCGAGCACGGGCACCTGGAGCGGCCCGCGCAGCCGGACGGCGAAGAAGACGTTGTACGCCGCGGAGCCCGGGTCGAGCTGGCCGAGGAACCACATCCGCTCCTGGGCGAAGGAGAGCGGCGCGCGCGCGGACCAGGGCTCGCGGGGGATTGGGCCCGCAAGCGCTTCCAGCGCCACGGCCCCCGCCTCCGGCCTCCCTGCCGCCGCGGCGGCGAGCGCCTCGGCGACCGCTGCGGCCATGCCGGCCACGCTCGGCTCCTCGAGCACCCGCCGCACCGGCAGCTCGACGGCGAACGCCTCGCGCAGCCGGGAGGCCACTTGGGTGGCGAGGAGCGAGTGCCCGCCGAGGTCGAAGAAGTTGTCCTCGCGCCCCACCAGCGCGACACCCAGGAGCTCCTGCCAGATCGCCGCCACCCTCCGCTCCACCTCGTCCGCCGGCTCGACGTAGCCGACCGGCAGGGCGGGGCGCTCGTAGAGCGGCTCGGCGGCCGCCGCCGGCACGCCGGCGCCCGGCGCCGAAAAGGTGGCGCCGTCCGGATCGACCCAATAGCGCTGCCGCTCGAAGGGGTAGGTCGGGAGTGGCACCCGGCGGCGGCCGCGCCCGGCGTCGAGCGCGACCCAGTCGATCCGCGCTCCCGCCAGCCACAGCCTCCCCGCCGCCGCGAGGAAGCGCTGCAGCGGCTCCCCCTTCTCCTGCGGGTGGCCGAGCGAGGCGAGGAGGGGCCGCTCCGCAGCGACGTCGGGGTGCTGGCCGGCGAGCGTCGAGAGCGTGCGGCCGGGCCCCACCTCGAGGAGCGCCGCCCGCGAGCCCGCGAGGAGCGTCGCCAAGCCGGCGGTGAAGCGGACCGGCTGGCACAGGTGGCGTCCCCAGTAGGCGGGATCGGTGGCTTCCGCGTCGGTGATCCAGCGGCCGGTGAGGTTGGAGACGAAGGGGATCTGCGGCGGGCGCAGCCGGGCCTGCGCGACCCGCGCGACGAAGCGCTCGCGGATCGGCTCCATCAGCGGCGAGTGCGCGGCCACCCCGACGTGCAGCCGCCGGCATTCGACGCCGCGGCCGGCGAACATCGCCTCCAGCGTCGTGATCGCCTCGGCCGAGCCGGCGACGGCGGTCACCGCCGGCGCGTTCTCGGCCGCCACCACGACCCCGGGCGGCAGCAGCGGCGCGAGCTCGGCCGCCGGCAGCGGCACCGAGAGCATCGCCCCCGCGGGCGCCTGCTGCATCAGCTCGCCCCGCTCCGCGACCAGCGCCAGCGCCTCCTCCAGCGTGAAGACCCCGGCGAGGCAGGCGGCCACGTACTCGCCGAGGCTGTGGCCGAGCATCGCCTGCGGCGTGATGCCGAGCGCCATCCAGGTGCGGGCGAGCGCGTGCTCCACCGCGAAGAGGGCCGGCTGCGCGACGCGCATCTCGGCGAGCAGGGCGGCGGCCGCCTCCTCCTCGCCGGGATCGGGGTAGAGCACCCGCTCGAGCGGAACGCCGAGGCGCGGTGCGAGCAGACGCGAGCACTCCTCGAGCTCGTGGCGGAAGAGCGGCTCGTGCTCGAAGAGCTGCCGCGCCATCTGCAGGTGCTGCGACCCCTGGCCGGGGAAGAGGAAGGCGACGGGCCGCTCCCCCGCCGCCTCGTCGAGCGCGGCGGTCGCCACCCGCTGCGGGTCGAGGGCGGTCAGAGCGGCGGCGGCGTCCTCCCGGTCGCGGCAGACCGCCATGCGCCGCTCGGCGAACGGCCGGCGCCCCACCCGCAGGGTGTGGGCCACGTCGCCGAGCGACTGCTCGGGACGGCGCGCGAGGTGGCCGGCGAGCCGCCGCGTCGCCGCTTCCAGCGCCGGGCGGCTGCGCGCCGAGAGGAGGAGGAGCTGCCAGGGCGCTTCGGCGGCGACCACCGGCGCAGCGCGCGCCGGCGCTTCTTCGAGCACCACGTGCGCGTTGGTGCCGCCGAGGCCGAAGGAGGAGACCCCCGCCCGCCGCGGCGCGCCGTTGCGCGGCCAGTCAGCGAGGCGGTTGGCAACGTAGACCCGACTGGCGGTGAAGTCGATCCTCGGGTTGGGAGCCGCGAGGTGCAGGCTCGGGGGGATCTCGCCGTGCTCGAGCGCCAGCACCGTCTTGATCAGGGCGGCCACGCCGGCTGCGATGTCGAGGTGGCCGAAGTTGCTCTTCAGCGAGCCGATGGCGCAGGCGCGCCGGTCGGTCGCGGCGCCGAAGGCGCGGGTCAGGGCCTGCACCTCGACCGGGTCGCCCAGCGCCGTGCCGGTGCCGTGCGCCTCGACGTAGCCGATCGTCTCGGCGGCCACCCCGGCTACCGCCAGCGCCTCGGCGATCACCCGCGCCTGGCCGTCGACGCTGGGAGCGGTGAACCCCACCTTGGCGGCGCCGTCGTTGTTGACCGCCGAGCCCAGGATCACCGCGCGCACCGTGTCGCCGTCGGCCAGCGCGTCCGCGAGGCGCTTCAGCACCACGACCCCCACGCCTGAGGCGAAGAGGGTCCCCTGCGCCGCGGCGTCGAAAGGGCGGCAGTGGCCGTCGGGGGAGAGGATCGACCCCTCAAGGAAGCGGTAGCCGGCGGCGCCGTGGACATGGATCGAGACGCCCCCCGCGAGCGCCATGTCGCACGCCTCGTCGAGCAGGCTCTGGCAGGCGAGGTGGACCGCCACCAGCGAGGTCGAGCAGGCGCACTGCACGGTGTGGCTGGGCCCGCGCAGGTTGAGCTTGTAGGAGACCCGCGTCGTCAGCGAGTCGCCGGCGTTGCCGACGATGAGCTGCAGCGGATCGGCTCCCGCCACGATGCGCTGGCTGCGCGCCAGGTTGAAGAGGAGGTAGGTGGAGAGCGTCGAGCCGGCAAAGACCCCCACCTCTCCCGGCGCGGCGAGTGGGTCGTAGCCGGCGTCCTCCAGCGCCTCCCAGGCGCACTCGAGGAAGACCCGCTGCTGCGGGTCCATGGTCTCGGCCTCGCGCGGGTTGATGCCGAAGAAGCGGGCGTCGAAATCGGCGTAGCCGTCGAGCATGGCCACCGCCGGCACCCAGCTCGGTTCGTCCGCCAGCGCCGGGTCGGCACCGAGCGCCGCCAGCTCCTCGCGCGCGAGGAAGCGGATCGACTCCACCCCCGCGCGCAGGTTTTGCCAGAAGCGCTCGACGTCGCCGGCGCCGGGGAAGCGACCCGCCATGCCGACGACGGCGATCTCGGTCCCCCTCCAGGTAGGCATCGGCGGCGTGCCTCGGCTCAGAAGAGGAAGACCGTCTTGGTGAGGAGCGTCCGACCCGGCTGGCCGATGAGGCGGCGCAGCGGGTTCAAAGGGTCCAGGTCGCGCAAGTCCTCGTAGACCAGGTAGAAGTCGGCCCCCGGCCGGTAGTTCCACTTGAACAGGAACTTGCTGCGCACGCTCTCCTCCTTGCTCCACTGCACCCAGAGGCGGGTCGAGAGGCGCGGCGAGGAGGAGTAGGTCACCTCGCCCAGGAAGAGCTCGACGGTGAAGTCTCCGGCCGGCAGCTCGACCTTCGTCTTCTCGTAGTTGACGGCGGTGTAGAGCCCGGCGAGCGGGCGGTACGCGGCGTAGTAGTAGGTCTGCAGGAGCCTGCCGTCGTAGTAGTCGCCGACGGCCAGCCGCCCGGTGACGCCGAAGGGCTCGGTGTAGTCGGTCTGGAAGCCGAAGAAGTAGTGCTGGAAGTGGTAGCCGCCGGGCGGGATGACCACTCCGGGGTGGACCTCGAACGGTTCGTCGAGCACCTCGGTCTGGTCGTAGAACTTGAGGCCGAGCCCGGCCGAGCTTTGCAGGAAGGTGTTGGCCTGCAGGTTGTGGATGCGGGTCTCGAGCGCTCCGTGCCGGTCGGTGTAGTAGTCGAGGTCGTAGGTGAACCAGGCCTGGCGGAAGCGCCCTTCTTCCGGCCAGAGGACCGCGTTGGAGTCGAAGCGGAGGTAGCGCACCCCCGGGCGGGGGACAAAGCCCAGCTCGTCGCGGAAGTTCTCGCCGAGGTCGGTGTAGGCGAGGCGGAAGCGTGAGTGCTTGCTGTCCCAGAAGAGATCGGCCGTCCCCGCCCAGTCGTCGCCGTGGAGGCCGGGAGTGAAGCTGCGCGCCAGGAAGCCACGCGACTGCAGCTTCTCGGCGAGGTGGAGGTCCCAGTCGGCGCCGGCCACCCGGTTGGAGTCCCCGCCCGAGGGGCCGGTCGAGAGGCCGACGAGGCCGAAGCTCGAGCCGCCGGCGAGCTCGCGCTTCAAGCGCACCATCGAGTAGTTGGTGCGCGGCTCCGCGAACGCCTGCCCGGGGCCGTAGGCGTGCCCCTCCGTGGTGAGGCTCAAGACGCCGACGCGCACGCCGCCCAGCTCCCCGACGAGCTTGCCGCCCCCGAGCACCGGGATCTCGCGGCGGCCGTCGTCGGTGAGGCCGATCCGCCGGCTCCAGAAGAGGAAGGTCTCGTTGCCGGGCAGGCGATAGGGCTCCGGCCGCTCGCCGACGTAGAAGAGGTTCGCCCCCTCGAGGAAGAACTCGCGCTTCTCCGGGAAGAGGACCGGGAAGCGGGTCAGGTTCACCACCTGCTCGTCGGCCTCGCTCTCGGCGAAGTCGGTGTTGTACGTGAAGTCCGCCACCAGGTCCGAGCCGAGGTTGACCTTGAGGTCGAGGCCGGCGTCCAGCAACTCCCCCCCCGAGCGCTCCGCGGTCCGGTTCTCCCAGCCGGCGATCAGGTAGGGCTTGAGGCGGTGGCCGCTCCCCTGCTCGATTCCCTCGAGGCCGGCGAGTTGGCCGAACTGCGACACCTTGTACTTGGCGTAGTAGCCGAGGTCGCGGGAGATCGGCTTCCAGAGCGAGGTCTCGCGCTTGCGCGCGATCGAGCGCACGACGTTGATCCCCCACACCTGCTCGGGTGCGGCGCGGAAGCGCAGCGTCGAGAACGGCACGGCCATCTCGACCGTGAACCCCTGCGGGTCGAGCTGCGCCGCGCAGCGCCAGATGCCGTCCCAGTCGAGGTCCACCTCCTCCCCCTCGTTGCGCACCAGCCCGTCCACCTGCACCCCGAGCGGGTTGGTGGCGAAGAGGAAGCCGCTCCTGGCGTCGCGGTAGGTGTCGAGGATGACCTCGACCGCGTCGTCGTAGGAGAGGTCGCCGTCGCGGGTGAGGATGTTCGCCACCAGCTTGTCGGCCTCCGAGTCCCAGCCGCGGATGCCCAAGTAGAGGTTGTGCGTGTCGTACCCCACCCGCACCTCGGTCCCCTCGGTGGCCGGGGCGCCGTCGTGCGGCTCGAGCTGGATGAAGCCGTCGAGAAGCACCGCCGCGTCCCATTCACCGGCCGCGAGACGCCCGTCGACAACCGGCGGCTGCGCCAGGCGCGGCGCGATCAGCGCGTAGCTCTTCGCCGCCGGCACCGCCTCCCGGGCGGCCGCGGCCGTGGGCAGGAGGAGCAGGGCGAGGAGCGCCCGGAGGGGCCTCATTCCGCCTCTCCGCTCCGCCGCCGCTCGAGGCGCGCCCGCCGCCGCTCACCGCGGCTCCGCCCCTGCGCCGCCTCCGCCGCCTCCTCCTCCGCCCCCGCCGGCGCCAGCAGCCGCGCCAGCGCCGCCACCGTCGGCGCCTCGTAGAGGCTCACCTCCGAGACGTCGGCCCCCAGCCGGTCCTTGAGCCGCCGGGTCACGCGCAGGCCGGCGAGCGAGTTGCCGCCCAAGTCGAAGAAGTTGTCGTGGCGGCCGACCTGCTCGACCCCGAGCATCTCCTGCCAGATCTCGGCGATCGCGCGCTCGAAGTCGCTCGCCGGCGGCACGAAGGGTGTGGCGAGGGTGCGCGGATAGGTCGCCGCCGCCGGCGCCTCCACCTCCAGCGCTGCGGCAGCCACCGCCTCGCGCGCGTTCTGCGCCAAGCGCCACTCGAGGTCCTGCGTGGAGACCACCACCTGCGTCAGGCCGCTCGCCAGCACCCGGTCGAAGGCGTCGAGCCCCTCGGCGGTCGTCAGCCCCTGGGCGAGGCTCGCGCGCCGCCATGCCTCCAGCTCGCGCGGCACCTCGGTCGCGACCGCCATCCCCACCTCGCGCCAGGCGTCCCAGCCGATCGCCACGGTGTGCGCTCCGCCGTTGCCGGCGTTGCGGGCGGCGGTGGCGTCGAGGAAAGCGTTGGCCGCGACGTAGGTCGACTGGCCGAGCTGCGGCAGGACGGCGGTGATCGAGGAGAAGAGGACCAGGAGCTCCAAGCCGGCGCCGGCGAAGACCTCCTCGAGGACGCGGGTCCCTTCCACCTTCGGCGCTAGGACGTGCGCCGCCGCCCGCCGGTCCTCGGCTCGGAGCAGCGCGCCGCCGGCCACCCCGGCGGCGTGCACCACGCCGTGCACTCGGCCGAAGCGCTCCTCGGCGGCGCCGCGGACGGCGCGCATCGCCTCGCGGTCGGCGACGTCGGCGGCGAGGACCAGGAGCTCCGCCCCCGCCTCCTCCAGCGCCAGCAGGCGGCGGAGGCGGCGACTGGTGATCTCCTCTTCGCCGTGCCCGGCGAGCCAATCGCCCCACGCCTCCCGCGGCGGCAGCGCCGAGCGCCCCACCAGCACGAGCTTCGCCCGCAGCGTGCGCGAGAGGTGCCCCGCCACCGCGAGCCCCAGCCCGCCGAGCCCGCCGGTGACGAGGTAGACCCCGCCTGCGCGGAGGCGCGGCGGCGGTCCCTCCGGCGCGGCCAGGTGGACCGGCGCGAAGCTGGGTACCCAGCGTAGGTGGCGCCGGTAGGCCACCAGCGGCTCGCCGCCGGCGGCGCTCGCCTCGTGCAGCACCTGGTCGGCCAGTGTCTCCGGGTCGGCGTCGGTAAGGTCGACATCGAAGACCCGGCAGGCGAGCCGCCGCTCCTCGCGCGGCGCCACCAGACAGGGGCCGAGGAGGGTCGCCTTGAGCGGCTCCAGCCGCTCGCCGCCGGTGACCTGGGCGAGGCCGTCGGCCACTACCCCGAGCACGACCTCGTCCTCGCCGCCGCGCCGGGCGAGCGCCCGGGCCAGCGCGCGCGGGGCGTCGAAGCAGCGCTCCAGCAGCGCCTGGTCGGAGCCGGCGGCGCCGAGCGCCCAGAGGTGGAGGATGCGGCGCGGCTGCACGGCGGCGAGGAGTACCCCGAAGTCCTCCTCGTGGCCGGGGCGGACCTGCCAGACCCCCGGCCCGAGGCGGCGGAAATCGGCACCGGCCACGGCGGTGGCGACGCGTTGGCCGGCCGCTTCCAGGCGCGCCGCGAGGAGGCCGCCCAGCGGGGCACCGTCGCGCAGGAGGAGCCAGGAGGAAGGTCCCGCCGGCGACGGTTCAGCGAGGGCCGGCAACGGCGCCTGCCTCCAGCCCGGGGCGTAGAACCAGTCGGACGGCTCGCGCCGGGCGGCCGCGGCCCGCCGCGCGCCGGCGCGCTCCGGCTCGACCCAGTAGCGCTGCCGTTCGAAGGGGTAGGTCGGCAGCGGGACGCGGCGGCGGCGCTCCGGCGCGGCGAAGGCCTCCCAGTTCACCTCGACCCCCGCGAGCCAGAGGCGCGCGAGGGCGGTGAGAAGGTACGCCTGGTCGCCGACGGCCTCCTTGACGTGGCGGAGCGAGGAGAGAACGGCCTGCTCCGCGCGGCGCGCCGGGTGGCGGCGGGCGAGCGTGGCGAGCGTGTTCCCCGGCCCCACCTCCAGCAGGACCCGCCCCGGCTCGGCGAGGAGCGACGCCAAGCCGTCGGCGAAGCGGACCGTGGCGCGGATCTGCCGGCCCCAGTACTCGGGGTCGGTCGCCTCCTCGGCGCGGATCCAGGTGCCGGTGACGTTCGACAGGAACGGCACCGCCGGCGGCGTCAGGCGGCAGGCCGCCACCCGCTCGACGAAGGGGCGGACGGCGGCCTCCATCATGGAGGAGTGGAAGGCGTGGGAGGTTCGAAGGCGCCGAGTTTGATGCGCAGCGTCCTGAAGGACGCCGCGTTGCGCGCGATCCCGCACCGAGTCCTCGAAGGCGTCGATCGCCGCCACCGGCCCGGACACGACGCAAGCCGCCGGCCCATTGACCGCCGCGAGCGCCAGATCCGCGCCGAGCAGCGGCGCGAGCTCCGCCTCCCCCAGCGGCACCGCGAGCATCGCCCCCCGCGGCATCTGCTGCATCAGCCGGCCGCGCAGCGCCACCAGCGCCAGGGCGTCCTCCAGCGACATGACGCCCGCCAGGCAGGCGGCCACCAGCTCTCCCAGGCTGTGGCCGAGGAGCGCCGCCGGCCGCACCCCCCAACTCATCCAGAGCCGGGCCGTGGCCCAGGCGACGGCGAAGAGCGCCGGTTGGGCGATCGCCGTCTGCTCGAGCCGGAGCGCCGCCTCAGGCGATGCGTCGGCCGGGAACAGCAGCTCGCGCAGGTCGCTCCCGAGGTGCGGCGCCAGCAGCTCGGCACAGCGGTCGAGCTCGGCGCGGAAGGCGGGCTCGGCGTCGTAGACCCCGCGCCCCATGCCGGGGTACTGCGCCCCCTGGCCGGGGAGCAGGAAGGCGACCGGACGTTCGCCCGGCGTGGCCACCCCCGAGAGCACCCGCTCGGGGTCCAGGACCGCGAGCGTCGCGCCGGCGTCGGCGGTGTCGCGCGCCAGGAGCACGCGGCGGTAAGCGAAGGGGCGCCGTCCCGCCTGCAGGGTCCAGGCGACGTCGGCGAGCGGCAGCGCCGGGTGGTCGTGGAGGTGGTCGGCCAGGCGGAGGCTGAGGGCGTCGAGCGCGGTCGCGCTCTTCGCCGTCAGCGGCAGGAGCTGGAGGGGGCGCGCGGGGGCGGCCGCCGGGGGCGCCGGCGGCGGCTCCTCGAGGACGACGTGGACGTTCGTCCCCCCCATGCCGAGGGAGGTGACGCCCGCCCGCCGCGGCGCCCCGTCGCTCTCCCAGGGGCGGGTCGCGGCGTTGACGAAGAACGGGCTCGCGGCGAAGTCGATCTGCGGGTTGGGGGTCTCGAAATGGAGGCTCGCGGGGAGGGTCCGGTGCTCGAGGGCGAGCGCCGCCTTGATCAGACCGCAGACCCCGGCGGCGGTGTCGAGGTGGCCGATGTTGGTCTTGAGCGAGCCGATGGCGCAGAACTGCCGGCGCGGCGTCGCCGCCGTGAAGACCTGCGCGAGAGCGGCGATCTCGATCGGGTCGCCGAGGGCGGTGCCGGTGCCGTGGCACTCGACGTAGCCGACCGACTCCGGCCCGATCCCCGCGTCCTCGTAGGCCCGCCGGTAGACGTCCACCTGCCCTTCGACGCTCGGCGCCATGAAGCTCACCTTGAGCGAGCCGTCGTTGTTGCAGGCCGTCCCCTTGAGGACGGCATGAATGTGGTCGCCGTCGGCGACGGCGTCCTCCAACCCCTTGAGCACGACAACCCCGGCGCCGTGGCCGGAGACGAAGCCGGTGGCCGCGGCGTCGAAGGCGCGGCAGTGGCCGTCGCGCGCGACCGTCCCGCCTTCTTGATAGAGGTAGCCCGAGCGCTCGGGGAGGTGGATCGACACGCCCCCGGCGAGCGCCATCTCGCAGTCCCCCTGGAGCACCGCCTTGGCCGCCAGGTGGACGGCGGCGAGGGAGGTCGAGGAGGCGGTCTGCACGGTCACGCTCGGGCCGCGCAGGTTGAGCTTGTAGGCCACGCGCGCCGTCAGCGGGTCCTTGTCGTTGCCGAGCGAGGCCTCCAGCGTGTCGGCCGAGGCCACCAGCTCGAGGTGCGGCAGGAGGTTCATGAGCAGGTAGGTGTTCATCGACAGGCCGCCGTAGACGCCGATCCGGCCGGGCGTCCGCTCCGGGTCGTAGCCGGCGGCCTCCAGCGCCTCCCAGCAGCACTCGAGGAAGAGGCGGTGCTGCGGGTCCATCAGCTCGGCCTCGCGCGGATTGAGACCGAAGAAGCCGGCGTCGAAGAGCTCGACGTCGCCGAGGATCCCCTTCGCCTTGACGTAGGCGGGGTCGGCGAGGAGCGCCGGGGCGACGCCGGCGGCGCGCAGCTCCTCGTCGTCGAAGAAGGTGATCGACTCCCTCTCCGCCACCAGGTTGCGCCAGAGCTGCGCCACGCTCTTGGCGCCGGGGAAGCGGCCGGCCATGCCGACGATGGCGATCTCGCCGCTCGCGTCGCGTCGCGGCCGGGGCGCGGCGGCACGGACCGGCGCCGCCGCCGGCTCCCCGCCCTCCGCCGCCGCCAGGGCGCGGGCGAGGGCGGCGACGGTCGGGTGGCGGAAGAGCTCGACGAGCGGCAGCTCCCGCCCCAGCGCCGCCTGCACACCGGCGTGCACCTTGGCGAGCAGGAGCGAATGCCCGCCCAGGTCGAAGAAGTTGTCGTGGATCCCGACGCCGGGGAGCCCCAGCGCCTCCTGCCAGACGGCGGCGATCCGCCGCTCGAGCTCGCTGCGCGGCGCGGTGAAGGCGGCGGAGAGCTCCGGGCGCGCCGCCGGCGGCGGCGGCAGGCGGCGCGGGTCGACCTTGCCGCTCGGGCCGAGCGGCAGCGCGTCGAGGAACAGGGCGGCGGCGGGGACCATCGGCTCGGGGAGGCGCTCGCGCAGGAAGCCGAGCAGCTCGTCGGCGGCCGGCGGCGGCTCCGCCGCCACGACGTAGGCCACGAGGCGCGGCGGCACCCCGCGGTCCCGGCGCAGGACGACGGCGGCTTCGCGCACCCGCGGGTGAAGCGCCAGCGCCGACTCGACCTCCTCCGGCTCGATGCGGAAGCCCCGCACCTTGACCTGCTGGTCGAGGCGGCCCAAGTAGTGGAGGGCGCCGTCGCTGCCCCAGGCGGCGCGGTCGCCGGTGCGGTAGAGGCGCCCACCGGCGGCGAAGGGGGAGGGGACGAAGCGCTCGGCGGTCAGCGCCGGATCGTTCAGATAGCCGCGCGCCAGCCCTCCGCCGCCGACGTACAGCTCGCCGGGAACGCCGAAGGGGGTGAGGCGGAGCGCCGGGTCGAGGACGTGGACGGCGTGGTTGGCGATCGGGCGGCCGATCGGCGGCTTCCTGCCGGCGGCGACGTCGGCGGCCGCCAGGACGTGGACCGTCGAGCAGATGCCGGCCTCGGTCAGGCCGTAGCCGTTGACCACCTCGACGCTCCCCCCGCCGGCGCCGAGGAGCCGGTCGATGTCCCCCGCCGCGAGCGCCTCGCCCCCGACCAGGAGGAGGCGCAGCCGGGGCGGCAGCTCGGGGAGGGCGTTCAGGCCGGCGACGACGGAGGGGACGGTGCTGGCGATCGAGACTTCCGCGCGGCGGATCAGCCCGACGAGAGCCGCGGGGTCGAGCAGCTCGGACTCCTCCGGCAGCACCAGCGCGCCGCCGGCCGCGAGCAGCGGGAAGAGCTCACCGGCGAAGCTGGCGTAGGCGATGGCGGTGGCTGGCAGCATGCGGTCGGCCGGACTGGGAAGATAGCTGTCGAGGAAGGAGGCGACGAGACTGGTCAGGGCGCGGTGCGCGAGGAGCACCCCTTTGGGGCGACCGGTCGAGCCCGAGGTGTAGATGAGGCAGGCGAGGTTGTCCGCGCCGGCGGCGT
>DASWHY010000646.1:0-12254 GCA_036397955.1 Thermoanaerobaculia bacterium
GGTGATCGTCTGTCGGACAGCTTCGGTCAAACGGAGCTACGAACCGCGCATGGCCTCATCCGGGGCGGTCTCCACATCCACAGGATCACCTTGGTGGCGGACATGGGAGCGCCGCTGGGTATCGATGCCACTGTCTTCGTATCGCCCGATTGGCGAGGGCCTTGCTTCATCGGGTACACCGGCGCGTTGGATCGTCTGAACTTCGCCATCCACCCCCGAGACAACCGCTTCTATTTCGGTCCGTGGGGGTAAGGCCGCAGACTCCAGATGCGATCCCTGACGAACGACTGGAGGCGACGAGCCGCTGGGTGCTACGCTCAAGCCGCCTGAACTGAAGGGGACGATGCATGACGCCGGAGCAGGTCACGGAACTGGTCGCGGCAGGGGAGACCCTGGACGTGGAGTTCAAGGGCGAGGAGAGGAGGCCCTTCTCGGACTCCGAGCTGGTGGAGGCCGTCGTTTGCCTCGCGAACAGGCCGGGAGATCGTCCGGGATGGCTCTTCGTCGGCGTCGAGGACGACGGACGCGTGACCGGCGCGCGTCCCCGGCACGAGAGCGGGCGCACGGATCCGCTGCGCGTGCAGGCGCTGATCGCCAACCGCACCCGCCCGACGGTGACGGCTCGCGTCGAGACGATTGGGCTCGGCGGCCATACGGTCTTGGCGGTCGAGATCCCTCCGGTCCGGGCTCCCACCGGCACCGCCGACGGCAAGTACGTCCGCCGGGCGCTGGGCGCCGACGGCAAACCGGCCTGTCTGCCGTTCCATTTCCACGAGATGCAGGCCCTCCAGGCCGACAGGGGCCTGCTCGACTACACGGCGCTGACGATGCCGGGGATCGCCTGGAAGGATTTGGATCCGCTGGAGATCGAGCGCTTACGGCGGACGATCCGGGAAAGCCGCGGCCGGGGAGACGAATCGCTCCTCGAGCTGTCGGACCTCGACTTGGCCAAGGCGCTGGGCGCGGTGGTCGCGAACCACGACGTCCGTGCCGTCCGGGTGTTGGGGCTCTTGCTGTTCGGCCGGGAGGGAATTCTCCGCGAGGCGTTGCCTTCGCACGAGGTCGCGTTTCAGGTCCTCAAGCAGCTCCGAGTCGAGGTCAACGACTTTCTCCGCTGGCCCCTCCTGCGGGTCATGGACGAGATCCAGACGCGATTCCGGGCGCGCTACCGCGAAGAGGAGCTGATGGTCGGTTTCCTGCGTGTCGGCGTTCCCGACTACCCGGAGCGGGCCTTCAAGGAGGCCGTCGCCAACGCCCTCATCCACCGCGACTACAGCCGGCTGGGAGCCGTCCACGTCCAGTGGCACGAGGACCGGATCGAGATCTCGAATCCGGGCGGCTTCCCCGAGGGCGTCCGGCTCGACAACCTGCTGGTGGCGCCGCCGGTGCCGCGCAACCCGCTGCTGGCCGACGCGTTCAAGCGCGCCGGCATCGTCGAGCGGACGGCCCGGGGTATCGACACGATCTTCTACGAGCAGCTCCGCGGCGGCCGTCCGGCGCCGTCCTACGAGCGGACCACCAACGTCAACGTGGTATTGGTCCTGCCCGGCGGCAAGGCCAATCTGGACTTCGTCCGTCTCGTGGTGGAGGAGAGCCAGGCCGATCGTCCGCTGGCGCTGGAGGACCTGCTCCTCCTCAACCACCTGTGGCTCGACCGCCGGATCACGACCGGCGAGGCGTCGAGACTGACCCAGAAGCCAGAGAGCGAAGCCCGTGGACGGTTGCAGCGGCTCGTCGAGTCGGGGCTTGCCGAAGCCCAAGGCGCAGGCAAGAGCCGCGTCTACCATCTCTCGGCGGAGACCTACCGCCGCCTTGGGCAGAAGGCGGCCTACGTCCGGCAGCGGGGCTTCGAGCCGCTGCAGCAGGAGCAGATGGTGCTCCAGTACGTGGCGAAGCACGGCCGCATCACCCGTGGCGAGACGGCCGAGCTCTGCAAGCTCAGCCCGGACCAGGCCTTCCGGCTGCTGCGTCGACTCGTCGAAGCTGGCAGCCTGCGGAGGCATGGGCCGGGAAAGAACGCCTGGTACGGCGTGATGTCGTAGATAGATGCGCGCGGATGCACGCACGCGTGAAGAGCGTTCACGCGCGCGTGAAGAGCGTTCACGCGCGCGTGTATATTCGCGCGCTGTCGGCCCCCGTACCTGCTCGAGCGGCGCATGTTCCGCCGGCTATCGACCGGCGACGTCATCGCGCACGAGTGGACGCGGTTTTCGTTTCCGCCGACGTGGCACTACGACGTGCTGCGGGGGCTGGACTACTTGCGCCGCGCCGGCGTTGCCCCGCGCGCCGCGGCGCGCTTCATGAGGTCGTCGTCGCTGCGGGCCATACGCGAGGAAGGCGAGGGGACGCAGCCGATCGAATAGAGTGTCGGTTGGATGGACGGCCCGAAGCTCTTCTTCAACGGCGTGAACGGGCCGGCGGGAAGCTATCTCGCGGATCCGCTCACGCTGTCGGAGGTCGCCGCCCTGGCGCTTGGCGAGACGCCCCGCCCGGCGCTCCGGCGGCGGCTCAAGGAGCGGCTCGGCGGCGTCTTCCTGGGGCTGCCCTACGGCAGCGACCCCAAAGACCTGGCGCAGGCCGGTTGGGCGGTGGTCTTCCACGAGAAAGAGCTCGCCGCCGTGCGCTCGGCCCTGGCGCCGCTGATCGAGCACCGGCGGCGCCAGGCCGGGGAGGTGAAGACCCGAGTGCTCAGCTACCGCGCCGGCGACGACGTCCGGTCATGGCTGACCCATCACGGCGTGGCCTGGGGAACCGTGAGCCCGGAGAAGGTGCCCTACTATCTGCTGCTCGTCGGCGGTCCGGAGAAGATCCCCTTCGACTTCCAATACCTGCTGGCGGTCGAGTACGCCGTGGGACGCCTTGGCTTCGACGATCCGGACGACTACCGCCGCTACGCCGAGGGCTTGATCGCCCGCGAGACGGCTCGCGGCGGCCCGCCGACGGCCGCCTTCTTCGCGACCCGCCACGACCGCGCCACCGAGCTCAGCGACGAGCACCTCGCCGGACCGCTCGCCGCCGCGCTCGCGGCGGCGGGCGTGGAGATTGCCAGCCGGCGTGGCCGCGACGCGACCCGGGACCGCCTCGCCGAGCTGCTCCACCCCACGTACGGCGAGGCGCCGGACCTCCTCTTTGCCGCTTCCCATGGCCTCGGCTGGAGCCCCGGAGACTCCCGGCAGGAAGCGTGGCAGGGCGCCCTCCTCTGCCAGGACTGGTCGCCGGGAGAGAAGGTCGACGAGGAGCGTCACCTCTTCGGCGCCCAGCTCTTGGACGACGGCGCCCGCGTCCACGGTCTCGTCGCCTTCCTCTTCGCCTGCTACGGCGCCGGCACGCCGGAGCGCGACAGCTACCCGCCGCGGCCCGGCGCCGCGGCCCGGCGGCTGGCCCGGCGTCCCTTCCTCGCGGCCCTGCCGCGGCGCCTGCTGGCCCACCCGGGCGGCGCGGCCCTGGCGGTGATCGGCCACGTCGACCGGGCCTGGAGCTACTCGTTCGCGCCGCCCGCGGCGGGGCCCCAGATCCAGCCCTTCGTCAACACCCTGCGCGCTCTCCTCGCCGGCGAGGGCGTCGGTCACGCGGTGCGCGACTTCCGCCAGCGCTACGCGGCGCTCGCCGTCGAGGTGAGCCGCCGGCAGGACACCGGCCGCTGGGGTCCCGGCCTGCCCGCGGCGGCGCGGGAGCCGCTCGCCCGCGCCTGGCTCGAGCGCAACGACGCCGAGAGCTACGTCGTCCTCGGCGACCCGGCGGCGAGCCTGCGGATCTCCTGAGCCGCGGCCCGTTTGCGCTGAGCGGCTCCGGTGTGATAGGCTTACAAGAGGGTGTTCTATGGTGGATTATCTCGACTGCGAGCTCTCTCTCGCAGGTTTGGCGAGCGCTCGGCTCTCGGTCGGCGAGAAACGGTACGCGGGCAGGACGCGATTCGACGAGACGCTGGAAAGAGAGCTCCTCGAGGCGCTCAACGAGTGCGATTTCGTCCGCTACGGGGAAGCGCTCTTCAGCGCGCTCTTCGCTACCGAGTTGCGCGACGGCTACCGCGCGGGCCTGGAGATCGCCGAGCGGGAGAACAAGCGGTTGCGCTTGCGGCTCAATCCCGCGGCGGCCGGCGACGACGCCGCCAGGCTGCACCGCTTGCGCTGGGAGTATCTCTACGATCCCGCGTCGCGCTGCGCCCTCGGACGCTCACGCCAGACGGTTTTTTCGCGCTACCTGGACGTTGCTTCGACGCCGCCGCCGCCGGTGACCGGCCCGCTGCACCTCCTGATCGTGCTGGCGGCCCCTCGCGATCTCGAGGAGTGGGGCCTCGAGCCTCTCGATCGCGACGCGATGCGTCGCTCGCTCGAGCGCAGCCTCGAGCCGCTCCAGGGGCAGGTGACCTGTGAGCTCCTCGAGCCGCCGGCGACCCTGAGCCGGATCAGCGACCGCCTGGTCGCCCGCCACACGCCCCATGCCTTGCTCATCCAGGGGCATGGGCTGCTGATCGAGGGCTCCGCCGCCGGCCTGGCGCTCGAGGACGACGAAGGGAGGCTGAAGGTCGTCGACGAGGACGTGTTCTCGGACGTCTTCGAGGGGCTGCGCGAGCTGCGGCTGGTGATCCTCTCGGCCTGCCACAGCGCCGCCCCGTCGACCGACCGGCCCTACAGCGGTCTCGGCCCGGCCCTGGTGCGCCGCGGCATCCCCGCGGTGGTCGCCATGCAGCAATCGATCAGCGTCGACTCTGCGGCGCTCTTTCTCGAGCACTTCTTTCGCAACCTGCAACGCACCGGCCTGGTGGACGCCGCGGCCAACGAAGCCCGAATGCAGCTCTATACCGCGGACAGCGCGAGCTGGGCCTGGGGTCTCCCGGTACTCTTCATGCGTCTGAAGGACGCCCGCCTGTGGCAGGCGCGATCCGCCACGAAGAAGACGGCTGACGATCGCGACCTGGCGTGGGAGAGCATCCTCGAACGGCTCGCGAATCACCAGCTCACCCCGGTATTGGGACCCGGCGTGGTCGACGGCGTGTTCGCCTCGCCGCAAGAGATCGCCCTCGCCTGGGCCGAGGAATTCGGTTTTCCCTGGGACGGCTCCGATCGCGAGAATCTGCCCAACGTCTCCTGGTACGCGGAAACCCAGCTCCGGACGCCCGCGCTTCTCCACGACCGATTGCCCAAGGTCCTGCTGCGCTCGTTTCTCGCGCGCGGAGAGATCAGCGGGTACGATGGATACGAGGACAGGGTCAAACCCGCCTTGAGCCGTGCCCTCGACGAGCTCGCGGAGAGCTACTTCAGCAGCAAGCCCGACGAAGCGCACCGCATTCTCTCCGAGCTGCCGATCGCCTGCTACGTCACGACCAACGTCGACAATCTCATGACCGCGGCCCTGCGCTGGAGAAAGTCGAAGAAGCCGCGGCGCGTCACTTGCGCGTGGCGGGAAGGAGACTTCCCCGCCGATTCCGACCATCTCGAAGGCAGCGTCGAGGAGCCGCTCGTTTTCCATCTTTATGGCAGCGACGAGAAACCGGATTCGATCGTCTTGACGCTGGATGACCACCTCGACTTCTTGCACGAGATCGCGGCCGGAAAAGTCCGCATTCCGAAGGCCGCGCTCACCAGCTCGATGCTCCTCTTCCTGGGTTACAAGATCAAGGACCTCGACTGCCGCGTGCTCTTCCGCGGACTCATCATGCCGCTGCGCAACACGCGCGGCCGGCGGGCGGTGTTGCAGCTTTCCGAGAAAGAAAAGAAAAACGAAGCGGCATTGCGGACTTTCTTCGACAAGTGCTGCAAAGGGATCGACATCGACGTGATCTGGACGGAGGCGGTCGGCGATTTCCTCGTCGAGCTGCGCGATCGCTGGGAGGCGAGGCGCCATGGGCAACGACGAGCATGATCCGCGCCGCAATCCCTATGTGGGACCGCGGTCCTTCCGCCGCCGCGACGCCGAGCTTTTTTTCGGCCGTGACGAGGAGGCGCGGCGGCTGCGGCAGATGCTGACCTCCGAGGAGCTGGTGCTCTTCTACGCCCCCTCGGGAGCCGGCAAGACCTCGCTGCTCAACGCCCGGCTGGTGCTCGACCTCGAGGACGACGGCTTCTTCGTGCTGCCCGCGGCGCGCGTCGGCGGCCAATCGCGGCTCGGCGTCGAGGCGGCGAACGTCTACGTTTTCAACGTCCTGACCTCGCTTTCGCCGAGCTTTGAGCAGACCGCGCGCGCCGCCGAGCTCGCCGAGCAGACCCTGGCCGCCTTCCTCGCCCGTCAGTTCCCCCGCCGCGGCGACGAGCTGCGCGTGCTCATCCTCGACCAGTTCGAGGAGATCCTCACCACCCACCCGCAGCGCCGCGCCGACCGCGAGGGCTTCTTCCGCCAACTGCGCCAGGCCCTCGAGACCGATCCGTCGCTGTCGGTGCTGCTGGCGATGCGCGAGGACATGATCGCCGGGCTCGACGAGTACGCGCCGCTGGTGCGCAACCAGTTGCGCGCCCGCCTGCGCATGGATCGGCTCAGCCGCGACGATGCCCTCAAGGCGATCGCCGCGCCGGCGCGTCTGGCCGGGCGGCCCTTCGCCCCGGGAGTGGCCGAGGAGGTGGTGGGCAAGCTCAGCGCGGAGCGCGTCGCCGGTCGCGAGGAGCCCGTGCCGGGGAGGTTCGTCGAGCCGATGCAGCTCCAGATCGTCGGCCATCAACTGTGGGACGACGTCGCCGCGAGCTCCGCTTCCGCGGCGCAGATCACCCGCGAGCACCTGGAGAGGTTCGGCGATCTCGACCAGGCTCTCGAACGGTACTACGACCAGGCCGTGGCAGCCACGGCCCGCGGCGCCGAGGCGCTCGAGGAGGAGCTTCGGCTGTGGATCGAGAGGGCACTGATCACGCCGCCGCACCTGCGCGCCCAGGTTCCTTTCGATCCCCGGGTCGCCACGGAAGGTGGACTGCCGGCCGCCGCGGTCCAGGAGCTCATCCGCGCCCACCACCTGATCCGGCCGGTCGACGCCCGCGGCGGCACCTGGCTCGAGCTCGTCCACGACACCTTCGTCGATCCCATTCGGCTCTCCAACGCGCGCTGGCTGGCGCGCGAGAGTCCCCTGGCCGCCGCGGCCCAGGCCCTGGAGCGCGGCGAGCCGGGCTACCTCGACCGCTATCCGGACGAGCGACTGGACGCGGACGAGGCGCGCGCCGAGGTCCGTCTGCATCTCGTCTCCGTCGCCGAGCGCCGGGTCCTCAAGGCGGCCCGCAAGCGCCGGCGCATGCGATTTCTGCGCATCGCTGCGAGCGCGGCGACGCTGGTGCTGCTCGCCGCGGCGGCGCTGGTCGCCCTCTGGCGCCAGAACGCCGGCACGCTGCAGCGGATTTTCGTCGCCCGCGAAGAGCTGGCGGCAGGGTCCCCTCGAGCGAGCCTGGAAACCACTCTGGCCGCCGCCCGCCGCTTTCTCGCCCCTTCGACCTTCGGACACGAGCTCCGGGGCCTGCTCCGCGAAGGGATCTACGCCTGCCGGTCGCGGCCCCTGTGGGCGCATCCCGGCGCCGGCGCCGTCGGGTCCTTCGCCTGGAGCGCCGACGAACGCCGCCTGGCGAGCGCCGACGGCAAGGGCACGGTCACCGTGTGGGCCGCCGGCACGGGCGAGGTCGTCGCCCGTCACGACGCCGCCGCGCTGGCGCCGGTCCGGTGGCTCGCCGCGGACGGCGAGGGTGGGCGCTTCGCGGTCTTCGGCGCCGGCGGAGCACGGCTGTGGACGACGGCGGACGACCGGGTCGTCGAGCTCGCCGGCGTCCCCGAGAGCGTCGACGGCGCCGCCTTCAGCCCCGACGGCGCGCTGCTCGCGGCGGTCGACCACGCGGCCGGCTTGCGGCTCTGGCGCACGGACGGCGGCGCGCCCGGCACCCTGGCAGCGTCCGTCGAGGGCGCCTTCCTCAGCCTCGCCTGGAGCGCCGACGGCCCCCTCGCCCTCGGCGACACCGGCGGCCAGGTGCGACTGGCCCGGCTCGAGGCCGGCGGGGACGTGCTGCTGGCCGAGCCCTTCGCCGCCCACACGGCAGCCGTCCCGTTGCTGGTCTTCAGCGCGGATGGCGACGCGCTCGCCAGCGCCGACACGGAGCACGGCTTCCGACTGTGGGACGCCAGGACGTGGCAAGACACAAGCCTGCGACACGACCAAACCGTCGTCGACGCCGCGTTCAGCGTCGATGGCCACTACTTGCTGACGCTCGACCGCGCCGATCAGGTCCACGTCTGGAACCGGCACCATCGCGCGCTGGTGGATCGTTTCCCGGCCGTCCGGAGTCAATCGCCGGCGAGCGGGGAGCAGCCCGTCCCCGGCGGTCTTGCCCGCGGCGGCCGGCGTCTCGCGCGCCGGGGTCTCGAGGTCTTGGAGCTCTTCATCGAGGCGGTGCCGGCGCACGCCGGACATGAAGACGAGGTGCGGGCCGTGGCCTTCGACGGACGGCTCCTGGCCACCGCCGGCGGCGACGGCACCGTGCGGCTCTGGGAGCCGGGCGGCCGGCCGCGCCTCTTCACCGGCCACGAGGGGGACGTTCGCTGCGTCGCCCTGAGCGGCGACGGCCGCTGGCTGGCCAGCGGCGGCAACGACCGCACGGTGCGGCTGTGGGACGCCGCGTCCGGCCGGCTCGTCCACACCTTCGGGGGACACGCGGCCCCGGTGCGCGCCGTGGCCTTCGGCGCGGGCGGGCTGACCAGCGCCGACCTGCGGGGCGCGGTCCGCACCTGGGACGTCGCCTCCGGCCAGCTCGCGCGGGAATGGCCGCAGGCCGGGACCTTCACGGCCATCGCCGCGAGCCCCGAAGGCGAAAGCCTGGTGACGGTGGACGACGGCGGCGTCGCGGTGGTGTGGGACTCGGCGGCGGCCGCGGCGCGCCTGCGGCTCGCCGTCACCGGCGAGAATGGCCACGAGGGACGGCTCAGCGCCGTCGCCCTCGGGCCGCACGGCCGGCGCCTGGCGACGGCGGGGGAGGACCTCGCGATCCGCGTGTGGGACGCCGGCTCGGGCCGGGAGCTCATCGAGCCCGCCCAGCCCGCCTACCGGGCGCGGGTCACGGCCCTGGCGTTCAGCCCCGACGGCCGCCTTCTCGCGGCCGCCGACGCGGACCGGATCCTCGTCTGGGACGCCGTCACCGGCGACCTGACGGACCGGGTGCCGGCAAGGTGGCGCGCCGTCGAAGCCGTGGCCCTGAGCTCTGACGGCCGTCTGCTGGCCAGCGCCGGCGGCGACGGTCTGGCCCACCTCGATCCTCTCGATCTCGGCGGGTTGACGGACCTCGCCCGGCGTCGTCTCGCGATCGCGGAGGAGCGTCCATGACGGTCAGGCACAGATGGCTGACGTCGTGCTGGCTGGCGTCGTGCTGGCTGTTGCTGAGCGTGCCGTCAACCGCCCAGGAGTCGCAGGTCTCCTGTCTCGATCCCGGGGCCCACAAGGCGCCGCGGGGCATGAAACCGCCGCCCACCCATCCTGACTTCCAGAAGGGCCTCGAAGCCGTCGAAGCGAAATGCTGGCCCGACGCGGCGAATTTCATGTGCCGGGCCGAGGAGAATTGGCCCGAGGACGGCGAGCTCGATTTCGCCCGCTTCTACGACCGCTGGTTCCCCCACTACCTGCCGCGCTACTACCTGGGTCTCGCTTTCTGCCACCTCGGTTGCTACGAGAGGGCGCTCGTGCAATTCGAGAGCTCCATCCTCAACGAGACCCAAAACCTCGAAAAGGCCAGGAAGGAAACGGACAGGCTCAGGGACCTCCGCAACGCCCTTGAGATTCTGGTCGAGCAGGGGACCTTGCAGGTTGACGGTGCTGACTGCGGCGATCCGAAGCGCGCGTCTTCCGCCACCGGACCGGGATGTGCACCGGGTCCCGGCCGCTGTCCTGTGGATCTGGGAGACAGCTCGCCCTGAGGGAGGTACGTGCCATGGTGAAGCCACGATCACTTCGCGCCTCGTCGGTCTTCTTGTCGATCGCCGGGCTTGCCGCCGGCGCGGCGCTCGCCCAGACCAACCTCGAGACCAACGCCGGGATCCAGTTCAACTTCGCGACGCCCGGCGCCGCCAACCTGGCGATGGGCGGCGCTTTCCTGGCCCTTGCCGACGACGCTACGGCGGCCTACACCAATCCCGCCGGGCTCACGCAGATCTTCTACCGCGAGCTCCATCTCGAGACCCGGGGATTCGAATACACTCACGTCTACACCGACAGCGGCGGTCTGTTCGACCCTGAGAGCCTGCCCGCCAACTTCGATCCTGACGCTTTCACTCCCAACTTCGATCTGTTGACGAACGGCGAGGCGACCGACCGAGCCGTGGGGCTCTCCTTTCTCTCCTACGTCCATCGGCATGAGCGCTGGTCTTGGGCCCTCTACCGGCACGAGCTGGCGCGCTTCGAGGCGAATTTCCTCACCACGGGAGCCCGCGTCTTTCCCACGCGCTCGCGCAGCCCCCTCGGCATCCCCGGCGAGCGCGACGGCCGCCTTGCCTCGCTGCGCAACTCCATGGACCTCGTGATCGTCAATCACGGAGCGTCCGCCGCCTGCCGCGTACACCCGCGTCTGTCGCTCGGCGCCGGGCTTTCGTACTACGACTTCTCGATCGACTCCACGGCCGAGCGCAGAGTGCCGCAACTCAACGTCGACGATCCGGTGGACATCTCGCGCTCCCCGGTCGTCAACGTCCAGAGCCAGATCGGCGACGACAGCGACTGGGGATTCACACTCGGGTTCCTCTGGGAAGCGCCTGAACGCAAGTGGCGCGTCGGCGGCGTCTATCGCGACGGACCCTCGTTCCAGTTCGCGGCCTTGAGCCAACGCGGCCCGGAAGCCCCTTCCCCTTTCCGGAGTCCGAGGACGGAGGTCAGTTCCACGTACCCCGCTTCTACGGCCTCGGCATCGCCTTCCTGCCGAGCGACGCCCTACGCTTTACCCTCGACTACGACCGCGTCGTCTACAGCGACCTGACGCGGGGTTTCGTCGACATCTTCGGGCTCGAGAATTTCTTCGACGACGTCGAACCCCGAGACGTGGACGTCTTGCTCGATGGCTTCGTGGTCGGCGATGCCGATGAGATCCACTTCGGATTAGAGTACTATTTCCTGCGCGCGGCCTTTCCTCTGGCGGTGCGCGCCGGCGCCTGGTACGACCCGGATCACAGCCTGCGCTTCGAAGGAGAGAACCTGGCTTTCAAAGCCATCTTCCGCCCGCGCAGCGATGAGCTTCATTACACCTTCGGCGTCGGGATCTCGCGCCAGAGCTATCAGGTCCACTTCGCGGTCGACCTTTCGCAGCGCGTCAGCACCGGCTCGCTGTCGCTGATCTACCGCTTCTGAGGGATGAGGTGCGTCATGGATGCCGTTCGATCGCTCGCCGTCCTCTGGATCGTCGCCGTTCCCGTCTCGGGGCAGGACGAGTGTCCGGCGCCCGACGTCATCGCCGATCTGCCGGCGCCGCCCATCTGCGATACGACGTGCGGCAAGTCCGACCGCATGCCCATGTACTCGGGCACCGTCTCCTGCACGATCCAGGGCGACCCTTATCCTGGTGGAGACATGGTCCACGAGGTCTTCCTCAACAACGTCGGCGAAGGGCCCGATAACGCTGTCGGCTTCCGCCTCGAGAGCCCCGACGGGGATCTCGCCCTCATTCTGGTACGCGCCGACGGCGTTTGCATCGCCAATTCCCCCGATTTCATCGGGATCGGCGTTGTCGAGGCGATCCCGGCCGCCAACTATCGGCCTTCAGGTCTCTACTCCCTCTACGTCGACTCGGCGCTGGGCGCCAGTTGTGGCTCGTATTGTCTGCGGGTGACGGGAGCCAATCCGCCGCAGCGCGACTTGAGGATCGGCGCCGCGACGAAGCCCGAGGAGGTGACGGACGTCGTAGCGGGCACCCGGAAGGGCCGCCGCAATCTGACGCATACGATAACGGTCGCCAACCCCGGCCCCTTCCTGGCCAGGGGGCTCGAGCTCCGCGTCGGCCTGACGCTGCCACCTGGGACCTCGCTCGAGGCGTCGAATCCACGGCTCGTCGGGGACATTTGGCGTGTGGGCACTCTTTGTCCCGATCAAGAGAGGACCTTGACGCTCTTCTTCAACGTAGGCTCTTCGACCGCGGACGGGGCGGTGGTCGGCTCGACGGCAGAGATCATTGCGGTGGAGCCCGAAGAGCCCAATTTCGGCGATCAGGAGAGCCTACCGTTGACGACCAGCGTGAGCCGCCAAGTGGATTTATATCTTGAGACCAAGGCGCCCGAGTCCGTCATCGCCGGCTCCGGTCCCGCCGCTCCCTGTCCCGGAAATC
>DASWHY010000647.1:0-7258 GCA_036397955.1 Thermoanaerobaculia bacterium
GGAGCCTGGCATGAGTTCTTCGGCGACTGAGATCCGGCAGGCCCAGGCGCAGCGCGTCGAGGTCACCGACGACGCGCTCGTCGTCGACTTGGTCGACGGCCGGACGGTGCTCGTGCCGCTGGCGTGGTTTCCGCGGCTGGCGCACGGCCGGCCGGCCGAACGATCCAACTGGCGGCTTATCGGTCGGGGCGAAGGCATCCACTGGCCCGATCTGGACGAAGACCTCAGCGTCGAAGACCTCCTCGCCGGGCGGCGTTCCGGCGAGTCGCAAACGTCGTTCGGGCGCTGGCTCGCCTCTCGGACGATCGAGTAGGCCATTCCGGGGCTCGCGTGGCCCGCACCTGGCTCGACGATCTGCGCTCCGCGCTGCGCGCGCTGGCGCGGGCGCCGCGGTTCGCCGCGGGGGTGGTCGCCACGCTCGCCGTCGCCATCGCCGCCGGCACCGTCATCTTCAGCTTCGTCGAGACCCTGGTCCTCGAGCCGCTGCCGCTCGCTCACCCCGAGCGGGTCGTCCTCGCCTACAGCGCCAACCTGCCGCTCGACCAGGGGCGCGGCGCGACCTCGCTCCCCGACTTCCTCGACTGGCGCGCCCGCGCCACCTCCTTCGCGGAGCTGGCCGCGGGCGAGCCGCGCACGGCGAGCCTGGAGGGCGCGGGCGGGCCGCTGGCCCTCGCCAGCCAGCGCGTCACCGCCAACCTCTTCCGCGCCTGGGGGCTGCGGCCGGCGCTGGGGCGCGGCTTCGCGCCGGGCGACGACCGGCCCGGCGCGCCGCCGGTGGTCGTCCTGGCGCACGGCTTCTGGCGCCGCCACTTCGGCGCCGACGCCGGCGTCCTCGGCCAGCCGCTGCGCCTCGACGGCCGCCCGCACACGATCGTCGGCGTCCTGGCGCCGGAGATCGAGATCGGGACGCTGGCGCTGATCGACGTCTGGACGCCGCTGCCGCTCGACCCTTCCGGCTGGCCGCGCGACCGGCGCACGCTGCAGGTGACCGGGTTGGTCGCGGCGGACTCGACCGTCGCCCAGGCCGACGCCGAGCTGCGCGGCATCGCGCGCCGGCTGGCGGCGGCCCACCCGGAGACCAACGCCGGCTGGGGGGCCTTCGCCCTCCCCTTCGCCGAGGCGATGGCATTCCCGGAGACCTGGCTGGTGCTGGGGCTGGCGAGCCTCGCCGTGGCGCTCGTCCTGCTGGTCGCCTGCGCCAACGTCGCGGGCCTGACGCTCGCCCGCGGCCTCGACCGGCGGCGCGAGATGGCCGTCCGCCTGGCGCTCGGGGCCGGCCGCGGCGGCATCCTGCGGCCGCTCCTCGCCGAGGCGCTGCTGCTCGGGCTGGTCGGCGGCGGCGGCGGGCTGCTCCTCGCCGCCTGGGGGCTCGACCTCGTGCGCGCCGTGACCTTCCACCCCTTCTTCGAGCAGGTGACGATCGACGGCCGGGTGCTCGGTTTCGTGCTGGCGCTGTCGTTCGTTGCGCCGCTCCTCTTCGGGCTCGGCCCGGCGCTCGCCGCGGCGCGCCTGCCGGTGCGCGCCGTGCTCCAGGGGACGGGCGCCGGCGTCGTGGGCGGGGCGGGCGGGCAGCGGGTGCGGACCGTCCTGGTGGTGGGGCAGATCGCGGCGGCGCTGGCGCTGCTCGTCGCCTGCGCGCTCACCGTGCACGCCGCGGTCGCGCTACGGCGGGTGGACCCCGGCTTCGCAGCCGACCGCGTGCTCGTCGTGCGGGCCGACCTGCCGGAAGCGCGCTATCCGACGCCGGCCGACGTCGCCGGCATCCAGGAGCGGCTCCTGGCCGAGCTCGGCGACCTGCCCGGCGTGCGCCGCGCCGCGGCCGCGGGCCGGCTGCCGCTCCTCGACGGCGAGCGGCTGACGACGCTGGCGGTGCAGGGGCGGCCGGAGAGGTCGGGGGGCGAAGCGCTCTGCGCGGGCGCGGCGGTGAGCCCGGAGTACTTCGAGGTCTTCGGGCTCGCGCTGCTGGCGGGGCGGCGCTTCGCCGCCGCACCGGGCGGCGAGACGGCCGCCGTCGCGATCGTCAGCGAGGCGGCGGCGCGCCGCTCCTGGGGCGCGCCCGCGGCGGCGCTGGGCGCCCGGGTCCGCCTGGCGGACGAGGGGCCCCGGGCGCCCTGGCGCGAGGTCGTCGGCGTCGTCGGCGACGCCCGCCGCTCCCTCCGCGAAACGTCGCCGCGGCCGTCGGTCTACGTGCCGCTCGCGCAGCGACCCGAGCGGCGGCTGGCCTTCGCGCTCGCGACCGCGGGGCCGCCGGGGCCGCTCGCCGCGGCGGCCCGCGAGGCGGTGCGCAAGGTCGATGCCGCGCTCGCCGTGCGGCAGCCGCAGAGCTTCGCGCAGGCGCTCGCGGAGTCGCTCTGGCAGGACCGGCTGGTCGCGGTCTTCTTCACCGCCTTCGCGCTCGTCGCCCTGCTCCTCGCCGCGACCGGCCTCTACGGGCTCATCGCCTATTCGGTGGCACACCGCCGCGGCGAGATCGGAGTGCACATGGCCCTCGGCGCGCGGCCGTTCGACGTGCTGGCGCTGCTCGTGGGCGAGGGGGCGCGGCTCGCCGCGCTCGGCATCGCGCTCGGGGTCGCCGCCGCCTGGCCGCTGGCGCGCGCCATGCGCGCCACCGTCCAGGGCGTGGAGCCCAGCGGCCTCGCCCTCTGGGGCGGCGTCGCCGCCCTGCTCGCCGCCACCGCCCTCCTCGCCAGCTACCTTCCCGCCCGCCGGGCGCTGAGCGTCGATCCCGCGTCCGCCCTCCGCCAGTAACGCCCGGCGCCTTTCCTTCGCCTCTTAGAGATTGCCCACCGTTCCGGGCATTCTGACAAAGGAGGCGGTATGCCGAAGCGCAAAGCGAGCAACAAGGCGGGCGAAGCCGCGCCCGCCAAACGGGGCGCGCAGGCGGCGCTCGTGATCGAGCCCGAACGCGCGAACTTCAAGACCCTGCTGCTGAAGAACCCGAACTTCTTCGGCACCCTGCCCGACCTGGGGTTCACCCCGGTCAAACCGATGAGCCAGAAAACGACCTACGAGGAGCTGACCTGCATCGGGCTGCACCCCGAGGGTGAGCGGCTGCAGGCGGTGGTCAACATCAAGCGCCACTCCGGCTACGGCGGCGGGACCTGCGACGACGGCTCGGTCGAGTACGTCCGCTTCTACGTCCGCCGCCCCAGCGGCTGGCACGACCTCGGCGTCGCCAGCTTCACCAGCCACGACCTGCCGGCGGCGAGCCCGCTGCCGGTGAGCTACAGCGTCGAGATGGCGCTGGACGAGGCCCGCCGGTACTGCACGGTCGAAAACGTCGTCGAGGTGCGCGGCATCCTGTCGTGGAACTGGGAGCCGCCGGCCGGCAGCCCCGACTGGACGCCGCCCTGGGGCAACGTCCGCGACGTCCGGGTGCAGATCGCGCCGTGGGACCTGCCCAAGGTCTCGATCGCCACCCTGATCGAGGACAAGCTGCTGACGATCGACCCTTCGATCCTCGCCGCCGTCGACGTCGACCTCACGCTCAAGGCCAAGACGCAGCCCCAGGCGCTGCAGTACGCGGCGCTCAAGGAGAAGTACAAGGGCAAGGACGTCCCCGGCCATCGCTCCGGCTTCGTCCAGGCGCAGAAGCTGCTCGCGGAGCCCCTCTCCGCCGAGCTCCTGGCGCAGCGGCGCGGGCCCGGGAAGGTCAAGAAGGCCGCGGCGCAAGCGGTGGCCTCGCCCCTCCTCAAGGTCGCCGACGCCGCGCTCCTCACCGACCTCTCCGACATCCTCGACGGCCTCGTCGCGACCAGCGGCAACAGGACCTTCGAGGAGCTGGAGTGCGCCGGCTACAACCCCGAGACCCGGATGCTCAGCGGGGTCATCGCCATCAAGCGCAACAGCGGCTACTCGGGCGACCTCTGCGACCCGGGGAGCATCGAGTACGTGGGCTTCTGGGTCTTCCACGGCGGCTCCTGGCACGCTCTCGGCACCGCCCAGGTGCGCGTCCACGACCTCGCCGCGGTCACGCCGGGCAACCCCGTCCGCTACGCGGTCTTCCGCGGGGTCAACTTGCCGGAGCACCTCTGCGCCGACATCACCGGGCTGCCGCTGCGCGCCATCCTCTCGTGGCAGACGCCGCCCACCGGCCCGGGCTTCCCCCCGGTCTGGGGCAACGTCGTGAACACGCACGTCCAGCCGATCATCGTCGACGAGCTCCCCGGCGACCAGCGCGTCCGCCTGATGCGCATCAACCGGGTCAACGTCATCAACATCGGCGCCGGCGGCTTCGCGCACGACGCCATCCCGCCCGACGTTCCCATCGCCGGCGACTGCACCGACGCGGAGGTGAACAACTCGCCCTTCGGCGGCCCGCTCTTCATCGAGGGGGACTTCACGGTGAAGTCCGACGCCTTCTTCCATCCCGCGACCGGCGCCATCTTGCCCGGGCAGCACCCGCCGGCCTACCAGGTCTTCGTCCAGCGGCTCAGCGCGCCGGCGTGGCCGAGCCCGACGCAGCTCACCAATGCGTTCAACATCGCGGTCTTCCCGGCGAACCCCGCGCCGGGCGACCCGCCGGCCGTTACCGTCACCCAGTCGGTGCAGGCGATCGGCGGCGCCGAGTACTACCTCTACCGCGAGGGGATCGTCCAGGCGGTCAACCCGCGGATGCTCGCCGTCTGGGAGGCGTCGGGCCTCGACGAAGGGCGCTACGAGATCGAGGTCAAGGGCTTCGTCTGGAACGGCCTGACCTACGTGCCGATGGCCTCGCCCAGCCAGACCGAACGGGTGTACGTCTACAACGGCTACCCGCACACCGAGCTCGACACCAACGGCGATCCCTTCACGGTGCTGCGGCCGGAGGTCGAGCTGCACATCACCTCGCCGAGCGGCGACTGCGGCGACGTGGTGGTCGGCGACATCCTCTCCGGCACCTACCGGGTGCGCGACAATTACTTCGGCTCGTTCGGGATCGGCCTCGTGCAGATCACCGTCGGCGGCATCCCGCAGCCGATCAATCCGGTGATTCCGTCCGGGCTGACGGTGTACCCGGACGTCGGGACCCACGGCACCGGCCTGGGCACCTGGACGCTCGACACCACCGGGATGACCCCTTGCGGCTACACCATCGTGCTGCACGCCTGGGACCGCGCCCTGGTGGCCAACGGCTGTCACGGGCACTACAACCAGATCGGCGTCGGGTTCTGCCTCCGCGAGCCGGAGCCGTAGACTCGGCGTCGAGCGCCCCCTCCCCGGTTCGCGCCGGGGAGGGGGCCCCTTTTCGCGGGCGGGTGTCGTGATGAAGGTCTACGAGCTGGTCCTCGCGGTCCTCTGCGTCTGGCGGCTCACCCATCTGCTCCAGGCGGAGGACGGGCCGTGGGACCTCGTCGTGCGGCTGCGCCGGGCGGCGGGGGAGGGGTTCGCGGGGAAGCTCCTGGACTGTTTCGCCTGTCTCAGCCTCTGGATCGCCGCCCCGTTCGCCGCGGGCTTCGGCGCCACCTGGCGGGAGCGGCTGCTGCTCTGGCCCGCGCTCTCGGCGGCGGCGATGCTCCTCGAGCGGCTCACGGCGCCGCGCTCGGCGCCGCCGCCGGCGCTCTACGTCGAAGACGAGGAGGGTCTCTGATGTGCTGCGGCAAAGGGAGGAGCCAGGTCTCGGGGTCGACGCGAAGCGCGCCGCCCGCGCGCCACTTCTTCCGCTACGTCGGAGGGGCGGCCCTGACGGTGGCGGGCCCGGTCTCGGGCAAGTACTACCGCTTCCCCGCCCCCGGGGCGACCGTGGAAGCCGATGCGAGGGACGCCCCGTCGCTGGAGCAGGTGCCGCAGCTCCGCCGGGTCAGCCAGGTGTAGCGGAGGCCGGGAAAGAGCCGGGAGACGCCTCTTGGGCGCTGGGGTGGCATACTTGCTGCCATGGGCAAGGCCGCCATTCAGATCGACCGGCTGTCCCGGGACGAGCAGCTCGAGCTGCTGGATCAGCTCTGGGAGACGCTCGGACGGGATCCCGAGGCGCTCCCCCTCACTGCTGCGCAGAAACAAGACCTCGACCGCAGACTCGACGAGCTCGAAAGCGAAGGCCCGGTGGGGGTGTCCTGGGACGAAGCGGTGGACCAGATCCGTTCCCGGCCGCGTTGACCGACTTCATCCTCCGGCCGGCCGCGGTCGGCGATCTTCGAGAGGCGTACGCCTGGTACGAGAAGGAGCGCGCGGGACTCGGCCAGGAGTTTCTGCGCGAGGTGCGGGCCACCCTCGATAGAGTCTTGGATCAGCCGCGCGCCTACCCAGTCATCCATCGCGACACCCGGCGGGCAATCGTCCGGAGGTTCCCCTACGCGCTCTTCTATCGACGCATGGACGACCTGACCGTTTTCGTCGCCTGCTATCACATGCGGAGAGACCCCAAAGGCTGGCAGCGGAGGCGGTGAGGCCTGAGCCCGCCGAGATGCAGGCGGAGGCTGGCGGCCTCTGGGCGCGACTTTGGCTAGCCCCGCGCCAGCAGGACGAGCGCGAGGGCGACGGCCCCGGGGAGGGCCTGCACCCAGAGGATGACGCGGTTGGCGGTGAGCCCGCCGAAGACGCCGGCGACGACGACACAGCTCAGGAAGAAGACCTGGATGCCGAAGCCTGCGGGCGAGCCCGCGAGCAGGCCCCAGACCAGACCGGCGGCGAGGAAGCCGTTGTAGAGGCCCTGGTTCTTGGCCAGCGGCGCCGAGGCGTTCGCGTACTCCGCGCTGAGGTGGAAGACCCGGCGGCCGTAGGGCGTCGTCCAGAGGAACATCTCGAGGACGAGGAAGTAGACGTGGAGGGCGGCGACGACGGCGACGGCGAGCTGGGCGGCGGTTCTCATTCGAGCATCTGCTCCCCGGCGTCCGGCGGCGCGGGCACCAGCTCGCGGTGGCTCATCAGGAGCCGCGCGCAGGTGTTCCAGCGCAGGAGCGCCTCGTCGTCGCCGGCCGGGCGGAGCGCCGCGGCGCGCTCGAAGCAGGCCATCGCCCGGTGCAGCCCTTCGTAGACGGCGTGCGCGGCGCCGAGGCCGCCGCGGCGCAACTGCGCCTTGGCCCGGCGCTCGTTGACCAGCCCCTCGTAGTAGGCCTGGCCGTAGGGGTCGCGGAGGCGTTCGAGCACCTCGCGGGCGCGCGGCACCGCCTCGGCCAGCCGCTCCTCGAACTGGTCGGTGAGGGCGAGCAGCAGCGTCGTCAGCGCCCGCTGGTTCTCCGGCTCCACCTCGAGCACGTCGAGGCAGATGCTCTCCGCCTCCTGCGGCTCGTTGAGCAGCCGGTAGCGCTGCGCCTTCTCGAGCGCCGCCGGCACCGCCGCC
>DASWHY010000648.1:0-2198 GCA_036397955.1 Thermoanaerobaculia bacterium
GGCGAGGAAGGCCTCGGCGTGCTCAGCGTAGAAGGTGCAGCCGAGGGCGCACTTGTCGATCTCCGCCTCGGCGGCGGCGATGGGCTTGCCCATCTCCGCGGTGATGAGCCGGGCGGACTCGGCGCGGCGCTCGCCGAGCAGCTCGGCCAGCCGCCGCATGCGGCGGGCGCGCTTGGCGAAGGGCTCGCGCCGCCAGGCGGCGAAGGCCTGTTCGGCGCGCCCGAGCAGGCGGTTGACCTCCTCGGGTGAGGTGTCGGGGTAGTCGGCGAGGGTCTCGCCGGTGGCCGGGTTGATCGCTCTCATGGCGGGGTGCCGAGGCGGCCGGCGGGGGCCGCCGGCCGGGTCGTCGATGGCGGAGAGGGAGGGATTCGAACCCTCGGTCCGGGGATTACCCCGAACAACTGCTTAGCAGGCAGCCCTGTTCGGCCACTCCAGCACCTCTCCGGGCACTCGACGAGCGGACCATTGTAGGGGCCGCCCGCCGGCCAGTCAAAACAGCGGTGCGGGGTAGAGTATGCCCCCGTGACGACGGACCTGGAGACGCGCGCCGCGACGAGCGAGCCGGCGGCGAGCGACGCGGACCGCCTGGCGATCGACACCATCCGCTTCCTGGCGGTGGACATGGTCGAGGCGGCGGCCTCCGGGCACCCGGGCGCGCCGCTCGGGCAGGCGCCGCTCGCCTACCTCCTCTGGACCCGTCACTTCCGCCACCACTCCGACGACCCGGACTGGCCGAACCGCGACCGCTTCGTCCTCTCCTGCGGCCACGCCTCGGCGCTGCTCTACGCGCTGCTCCACCTCGCCGGCTACGGCCTGCCGCTGGAGGAGCTGAAGCGCTTCCGCCAGCTCGGCTCGAAGACCCCGGGGCACCCCGAGCGCGAGCTGACGCGCGGCGTCGAGACGACCACCGGCCCGCTCGGCCAGGGGGTGGGGAACGCCGTCGGCATGGCGATCGCTGAGCAGCTCCTCGGCGCGCGCTTCAACCGCGAGGGTTTCCCGGTCGTCGACTACCGCACCTGGGTCTTCGCCAGCGACGGCGACATGATGGAGGGGGTCTCCTCCGAAGCCTGCTCGCTCGCCGGCCACCTCAAGCTCGGCAAGCTCACCGTCTTCTACGACGACAACGACGTCTCGATCGACGGGCCGACGTCGCTCGCCTTCTCCGAGGACGTCGGCGCGCGCTTCGCCGCCTACGGCTGGCACGTCCAGCACGTGGACGACGGCAACGACCTGGCGGCGCTGGAGGCGGCGATCCGCGGCGCCGCGGCGGAGAGCGAGCGGCCGTCGCTCGTCGTGGTGCGCACGGTCATCGGCTACGGCAGCCCGCACAAGGCCGGCACCGCCGACGTCCACGGCTCGCCGCTCGGCAAGGAGGAGGCCGAGGCCACGAAGCGGGCGCTCGGCTGGCCGCTCGAGCCGCTCTTCCACGTGCCGGAGGGAGCGCGTGCGCCGTTCGAGGAGGCGCGCGAGCGCGGGCGGCAGATGCAGGCGGAGTGGGAGGAGCTGGTGGCGCGCTACGCGGCGGCGCATCTGGAGGAGGGGCGGGAGCTGCGGGCGCGCCTCGCCGGCGAGCTGCCGGAGGGATGGCAGGGGGCGCTCCCCACGTTCGAGCCGGACGAGAAGGGAATGGCGACCCGCGCCGCCTCCGGCAAGGTGCTCGAGGCGCTGGCGCCGGTGCTGCCGCAGCTCGTCGGCGGCTCGGCGGACCTGACGCCGTCGAACAACACGAAGATCAAGGGCTCGGCCGACTTCTCGGCGGCGGAGCGCAACGGCCGCTACCTCCGCTTCGGCGTGCGCGAGCACGCCATGGGCTCGATCCTCAACGGCATCGCCCTCTCCCGTGCCTTCGTACCCTACGGCGGCACCTTCCTGATCTTTTCGGACTACATGCGGCCGCCGATCCGCCTGGCGGCGCTGATGGGGGTGCAGGCCGTCTACGTCTTCACCCACGACTCGGTCTTCCTCGGCGAGGACGGCCCCACTCATCAGCCGATCGAGCAGCTCGCTGCGCTGCGCGCGGTGCCGCGCCTGGCGGTGATCCGCCCCGCCGACGCCAACGAGACCGCGCAGGCCTGGCGGGTGGCGATCGAGCGCCGGCACGCGCCGACGGCGCTGGCGCTGACGCGGCAGAACCTCCCGGTCCTGGCCGAGACGCGCGAGCGCGCCGCGGCGGGGGTCGGGCGCGGCGCCTACGTGCT
>DASWHY010000649.1:0-2623 GCA_036397955.1 Thermoanaerobaculia bacterium
AGGGGTTCGCCGCCTTGGGAGCGCAGGGATTGGCCCGGCGCGGGCCGCACTGGGCCACGGCGCCGGTGATGCCGACGCCCGCCGCCAGGGCGACGGCCGCGCCGAGCAGGCGGGTTCGATTGACGTTGCGTTCCATGATCCTGGTCTCCCTCTACGACGGTGATCCTGCGCACCCCGCGGGATCGCTAGCGCCCCTTGGCGGCGCAGGGGTTCTTGGCCGCACACGGGTTGGCCGCGCACGGGTTCTTGGCGGCGCAGGGATTCTTCGCCGCGCACGGGTTGGCCGCTGCGCAGGGATTCTTGGCGGCGCACGGGTTCTTGGCCGCGCAGGGGTTCTGGGCGGCGCGCGGCGCGCAGGGATTGCCGGATTGCGCGCTCGCCGGCACGTTGGCGGCGGCCATGAACCCGCCCAGCGCGACGGCCGAGCCCAGCATCCCCAAATACTTCATTCTCCTGGAAGGTCGCATGCGAGGTCCTCCTCCATTGGCTGATGAACACAACCGTTGAATTGTCCCTTCAGGTTCGTTGCCGCCGGGCCAAAGGTTACACGCCACGGCGGAGGGAACACCGGGCGGCGGCCCAGGATTTTCCCGGCCGCGGATGTCCCCCGGAGACCCGAATCCGCGACCTCACCAGGTGTTTACTTCCCCGTGAGGAGCGGGAAGTCTACAACGCTACTTGTGGCGGCCCGGCACGGCACGGGTGCGCGCGATCACAAGGCTCAGGCATGCAACCCTCCGAGACGACCGATGGGGCCGAGACGACCGATGGCGCCGAGACGACCGATTGCCGGCATCGGGCGTTGATGCGGGCCGCCCATGGGGGGGACGGTGCCGCCTACGAGCGGCTCCTGCGGGAGATCGTCCCGCTGCTGCGCAGATACGTGCGCTGGCGTCGGGCCCGCCTGTCGCGCGAGGACGTCGAGGACGTGGTCCAGGACATCATCCTCTCCTTCCATCTGGCGCGGGGCACCTACGACCCGCGACGGCCGTTCCGCCCGTGGCTGCTCGCGATCGCGCGCAACCGGGTCGCCGACGCGGAGCGCCGATTCATGAGGCGGGCCGCCCATGAAACCGCCGTCGATCCGCTGCCTGAAACCTTTTCCCGGGCCGAAGCGAACCTGCATGGTGAGACCCGCGCGGAGCTCCACGTCATGAGGCGTGCGATCGCCGGTCTTTCGGGCAACCAGAAAAGGGCCATAGAGTTGCTGAAGCTGCAGGAACTCTCTCTGAAGGAGGCATCGGCCGTCACCGGCCTGAGCGTGCCGGCCCTGAAGGTGACGGTCCACCGCGCCATCAAGGCGCTGAGGGCGACCCTCGGACGAGGGGCGACGTGACCGGGACCGACAACCTGATCCGGCGCCTTGCCGCCGCGACCGAGCCCACGCCGCGCCTGCCGGCGCCCCAGTGGCGCATGCTGGCCTGGTTCGCGGCCTCGATTCCCTATGTCGCGCTGGTGGTCTGGGCCATGTCGCCGCGGGCGGACCTGCTCGACAAGCTGACCGAGGCCCGTTTCGTGGTGGAGCAGTCGGCCGCCCTCGCCACCGCGCTGTTCGCGGCCATGGCCGCCTTCTGCGCCACCGTTCCCGGCCTGCCGGCCTGGCGCCTGCTGCTGCCGCTGGTGCCGCTGGGCGTGTGGGTGGGGAGCCTCGGCCAGGGCTGCGTCGCGGCGCTGACGGGGCGGGGGGGCACGGTCGCCTTCGCGCCCGACCTCGTGTGCTTCCCCGCGATCGCGCTGGTCGGCGCGATCCCGGCCGTGGTGATGATGGCGATGCTGCGCCGGGGCGCGCCGCTCTTTCCGAAGATCACCGTGGCCTACGGCGCCCTGGCCGCGACCGCGCTGGGCGGGTTCGGCCTGCGCCTGTTCCATCCCCAGGATGCCAGCCTGATGGTCCTCGTCTGGCAGTTCGGGACGGTGGTCATCCTCACCGCCCTCGCCGGCCTGTTCGGCGGCCGTCTGCTGCGCTGGCGCCATGCCGCCCCCGCGTGAGCCGGACCACGCCTTTCCGCGCCGTCCCTCAGTTCACCCCCACCGCATCGCCGAGGAGCGTGCCGATCTCGCCCCTGAGCACGAGGTCGGCGGCGGCTCCACCGCCGCCTTTCCCCTCGCCTAAAAGGAGCACGTGCTGTGACCGCGTGACGCGGAGATTCGCGCCACCTCCCCGCGTCACGCCTGGCGCCGCCGGGGATGCCCCGGCGGCGCTTTTTTTGTGCCCGGACTCCGGCCGTCCGGTCCGGACCCGTTCCCTCGAGCCGTCATGGCCCGGCTTGCCGTTCCGCCCGGCGGGCGGACCTCGGGGATGCCCGATCCGGTGCCTTGGCCGGCGCCGTCGGCGACGAGCCGGCGGAGGCGCTCGGCAGGGCGCTCAGGGAAGCAGTCCATCCCCGGTCTCCGCCAGCGGCGCCATCACGCCGGCGTCGTCGTTCTCGGGGGAATTCACGCGCCGGTCGACCGGCCAGCGCCGCAGGGCGCCGGCGGGGGCCGGCGCGAGCAGGGCGTGGAGGTCGCGCTCCGCCGCCGCGCCCGCCTCGCCGAGCCAGAGCGCGTGGTGCTTGCGGGCGAGGATCGCCGGCATGCGGTCGTGGACCGGCGCGACGTCGGCGTTGGCGTCGGTCACCAGGAT
>DASWHY010000650.1:0-1642 GCA_036397955.1 Thermoanaerobaculia bacterium
CATGGGCGGCATGTTCACCGTCCTCAAGGTCCGCGCGGGCCTGGCGAGCTACGACGAGGACCCGGGGTGGTACGCGCACCCGGCGGGGACGCTCGCCTCGCCGGTCGGCGAGCACCACGCCGCGGCCTCTGGGCCGGGCGGCGGCCCGCGCTCCCGTGCGGAGGGCCTCTCAGCCGCCGAGCCGGAGCTTGTCTTCCAGGCGGTCAAGGCGGGGAGCTGCGGCGCGCCGTCTCGCGCCCGGGGGAGGTGACGTGCGGCGCCCCCTCAAGGTCGGGATCGCCGCGGGCGTGGCGCTCGTCCTGCTCGCGCTCGCCGGCTTCGCCCGGCTGGTGCGCCGCGGGTTCAGCGCCCACGACGAGCCGGCGGCGATCGAAGCCTTCGCCGCGCGCACGATCCGGAGCTGGGCGGTCCCCGCCGGCCTGCGCGGCGAGGAGAACCCCCTGCCGCTCACCCCCGCCGTCCTCGCCGACGCGCGCGCGCACTGGGCCGACCACTGCGCGGTCTGCCACGGCAACGACGGCAAGGGACGGACCACGATCGGCGAGCACTTGTACCCGCGGGCGCCGGAGATGACCTTGGCCGCGACGCAGACCCTCTCCGACGGCGCGCTGTTCGCGATCATCGAGAACGGCATCCGGCTCACCGGCATGCCGGGATGGGGCAACGGCACGGCGCAGTCCGGGTACGGCAGTTGGTCGCTGGTCCACTTCATCCGCCGGCTGCCGCGGCTGACGCCGGAGGAGATCGCCGGGATGGAGGCGCTCAACCCGAAGACGCCGGAGGAGTGGGAAGAAATGCAGGCGGAGGCGGAGTTCCTCTCCGGCCACTGACCACGAAAGGAGATCGTCGAAATGAGAAGAAGAGTCCACACGGTGCTGCTGGTCGCAGTCGTCGCCGTCCTGGCGGCGGCCGCCGGCGCGTTCGCGCACGGCAGCAAGAGCCACGCCCTGCTCGGCACGGTCAAGTCGATTCACGTTACCGTCGCGACGGCGGACGGCAAGGAGAAAGTCGTCAAGCTGGCCCCCGCGACCAAGTACGAGAAGGGCGGCAAGCCCGCCCGGTTGGCGGACCTGGGGGTCGGGACGCGGGTCTCGATCCACCTGACGGAGGACGACACGACGGCCGTGACGGTGAAGCTCGGCCAGGCCTCGGCAGGGCGCTGAGCCTGATGGACCGCCGCAGGGCGTGCCTCGCGGCGGCGGCGATCTGGGCCGGCGGCGGTCTCCTCGCCAACTACGCCTGGGAGATGCTCCAGATGCCGCTCTACACCGGGGCCGGCCAGGGGCTCGGCTGGCGGCGCTGCTTGCTCGCGGCGCTGGCGGCGGTCGGGGTCGAGCTCCATGCGCTGGCGCAAGGCCGATGGAGCTACGCACCGGCGATGCCGCGGATGCCGCCGCTCGGCCGAGGCTCAGGGGACGGAACCAGAGCCAGCTCCGGGTGACGGCGGCCATCGCCAAGTAGAGCAGGGCCAGGATCGCCACGTCGCCGAGCGCCGCGAGCAAGCAGCGCCGCCAGCCGAGCCCCTGGCCGGCCCCGGTGTAGAGCGGCATCTGGAGCATCTCCCAGGCGTAGTTGGCGGCCAGGCCGCCGCCGACCCAGATCGCCGCCGTCTCGAGGCACGCCCTGCGGCGGTCCATCAGGC
>DASWHY010000651.1:0-1573 GCA_036397955.1 Thermoanaerobaculia bacterium
CCCCTTCGGCGCCTACCGGCGGCACTTCGCCCCCGAGCTCGAGCCGGTCTTCCGCGACGACGAGCTGCTGATCGTCGGCGTCAACACCGCCTACAACTGGACCTGGAAGGAGGGGCGGATCACGCTGTCGCGGCTGCTGGAGGTGGGGGAGCTGCTGGCGGCGACGCCGGAGACGACGTTCAAGGTGGTCGTCGCCCACCACCACCTCATCCCGCCCCCCAACTTCGGCACCCAGCGGGTGTGCGCCAACGCCTACGAGGCGATCGACGTCTTCTCGAGCGCCGGAGTGGACCTGATCCTCTCCGGCCACCTCCACCAGGCCTACATCGGCAACTCCGAGGAGTTCTACCCCAAGGGACGGCCGCCGGTCGTCATCCTCCACTCCGGCACCACCACCTCGGGCCGCGGCCGCGCCGGCGAGCGCGAGAAGAACACCTGCAACTGGATCCGCCTCGACGGCCAGTCGATGGTCGTCTCGCACTTCCGCTGGCACGACGAGCTGGGCCGCTTCGCCGAGCACAGCCGCCACTGGTACCCCCGCCAGGAGGCTCATCCCTACACCCTCGAAGGACTCCGGGGCCAGGAGGGGGATCGGCTATGATCCCCGCCGCTTTCGGAGTCCATCCGCACACATGAACACGCTGGAGCTCGGCGGCGCCGTCGGCCGCTACCGGATCGTGGGCTTCCTGGGCGCGGGAGCGATGGGCGAGGTCTACTTGGCCGAAGACCCGCACATCGAGCGCAAGCTGGCGATCAAGACGGTGCGGCTGGCCGGCCGCGAGCAGGACGTCGAGGAGCGGAAGCGGCGCCTGCTGCGCGAGGCGCGCGCCGCGGGCCGCCTGCTGCACCCGCACGTCGTCACCCTCTTCGACGCCGGCGAGGTGGAGGGCATGCTCTACCTCGCCTTCGAGTTCGTCGAGGGGCAGGACCTGGCGGCGCGCCTGGAGTCCTCGGCGCTCTCGCTCTACGAAGTGCTGCGCATCGTGCGCGAGACCGCCGAGGCGCTCGACTTCGCCCACCGCCACGGCATCGTCCACCGCGACATCAAGCCGAGCAACGTCCTGCTCGACGCCCACGGCCGGGTGAAGGTGACCGACTTCGGCATCGCCAAGGTCACCGGGCAGTCGACCGAGCTGACGATCGCCGGCTCGGTCATGGGCAGCCCGCAGTACCTCTCCCCCGAGCAGATCCGCGGCGAGGAGCTGGACGGCCGCAGCGACATCTTCTCGCTCGGCGTCGTGCTCTACGAGCTGCTCTCGGGCAAGCGCCCGTTCGACGGCGACACGATCACGACGCTCGTCTACCAGATCCTCAACGTCGATCCGCCGCCGGTCTCCGCCCTGCGCGGCGACCTGCCGCCGCGGGTCGAGGCGCTGCTCGCCGGCATGCTCGCCAAGGACCCCGCGGAGCGCCTGCAGAGCGCGGCGCTGGTGGCCGAGGAGCTGGCGGCGATCGAGCGCGAGCTGCCCGACGAGACGCTGGCCGGCCCGGCGGCCGGCAACACCGAGCGGCTGATCCCGACGAAGGTGCTGCCCGGCTACTCGACCGGCCTGGCGCGGCCGGCGACGGCGAG
>DASWHY010000652.1:0-7630 GCA_036397955.1 Thermoanaerobaculia bacterium
TCCGGGCACTGTTCCTCACTCCCGGAAACTGTTCCCGGTGCGTCCGGGCGCTGTTCCTCGCCACGCCCCCCTTCACTCCCACTCGATCGTCGCCGGGGGTTTGCTCGTCACGTCGTAGACGACGCGGTTCACCCCTTTGACTTCGTTGATGATCCGGTTGGCCACCCGGCCCAGCAGCTCGTACGGCAGCGGGCTCCAGTCGGCGGTCATGAAGTCCTGGGTGTCGACGGCGCGGAGCGCCACCACGCTCTCGTAGGTGCGGAAGTCGCCCATCACGCCGACGCTCTTGATCGGCAGCAGCACCGCGAAGGCCTGGCTGACCTTTTCGTACCAGCCGCTCTCGCGCAGCTCTGCGAGGTAGATGGCGTCGGCTTCCTGGAGGAGCGCGACGCGCTCGGCGGTCACCTCGCCCAGGATCCGCACCGCCAGTCCCGGCCCCGGGAAGGGGTGCCGCCCCAGCAGCTCCTCCGGCAGGCCCAGCTCGCGGCCGAGCTGGCGGACCTCGTCCTTGAAAAGGAAGCGGAGCGGCTCGACGAGCTCGAAGCCCAGCCGCTCGGGGAGGCCGCCGACGTTGTGGTGGGTCTTGATGACCGCCGAAGGCCCCTTCACGGACACCGACTCGATGACGTCGGGGTAGAGCGTCCCCTGCGCCAGGAACGCCGCCCCCTCGAGCCGCCGCGCCTCGTCCTCGAAGACCTCGATGAAGACGCGGCCGATGGCGCGCCGCTTCGCCTCCGGCTCCTCGATGCCGGCGAGGGCGGCGAGGAAGCGGGCGCCGGCGTCCACCGCGCGCACCGGGACGCCCAGCCCGTCGCGCAGGCTGCGCATCACCTGCTGCGCCTCGGCCTTGCGCAGGACGCCGTTGTCGACGAAGACGGCGGTCGAGCGCTCGCCGACCGCGCGCTGGAGGAGCGCCGCGACGACCGAGGAGTCGACGCCGCCGGAGAGGCCGCAGATGACGCGCCCCTCCCCCACCCGCTCGCGGATCGCCGCCACCGCCTCCTCCAGGTACGACGCCATCCGCCAGTCGCCGCGCGCGCCGCAGGCGCGGTAGAGGAAGTTGCGCAGCATCTCGCCGCCCGAGACGGTGTGCGAGACCTCGGGGTGGAACTGGATGCCGTAGAGCCGCCGCTCCGGGTCCTCGAAGGCGACGATCGGCGCGTTGTCCGACGACGCCGTGGCGTGGAAGCCCGCCGGCGGCGTGCGCACGCGGTCGCCGTGGCTCATCCAGACCGTCTCGCGCGCCGCGAGGCCGCGGAAGACGCAACCCTCCGCACGCGCGGGCTCCTCGACCCGCACCTCGGCGCGGCCGTACTCGCGGCGGCTGGAGCCCTCGACGTCGCCGCCCAGGTGGTGGGCCATCGCCTGCATGCCGTAGCAGATGCCCAGGGTCGGCACGCCGAGGCGGAAGAGCTCGGGGTCGGGGAGCGGCGCGCCGTCCTCGTAGACGCTCTGCGGGCCGCCCGAGAGGATGAGCCCGACGGGGCGGCGCCGGCGGATCTCGTCGACGGCCAAGTCGAAGGGGTGGACCTCGGCGTAGACCCGGTTCTCGCGCACGCGGCGGGCGATGAGCTGGGTGTACTGGCTGCCGAAGTCGAGCACCAGGACGGTCTGGTGCTCCGCCCCGGGCGTGGTAGGCGCGGTCAAATCTCCGCCTCCGACTTGGGCTCTCGCGTCATCAGCTCCTCCACCGCGCGCCGCGGGTCCTTCCCGTCGTAGATCACCGCCGCCATCTGCTGGGTGATCGGCATCTCGACGCCGCGCGCCGCGGCCAGCCGCGCGATCGCCATCGCGTTGCGCACGCCCTCGGCCACGAAGGGGGTGCTGCCCTGGATCTCGGCGAGGCTGCGGCCGGCCGCCAGCTCCTCGCCGGTGCGGCGGTTGCGCGACAGGCCGCCGGTGCAGGTCAGGACGAGGTCGCCGAGGCCGGCCAGACCGGCGAAGGTGCGCGCCTGGCCGCCGTAGGCCAAGCCGAGGCGGGTGATCTCGTGCAGGCCGCGGGTGATGAGCGCGGCCAAGCTGTTGTGCCCGAGCCCCAGCCCGGCGGCGGCGCCGGCGGCGATGGCGATGACGTTCTTGGCCGCGCCGCCGAGCTCGACGCCGGGGACGTCCGGCGAGGAGTAGAGCCGCAGGGTGGCGCCGCCGAGGGCGTCGCGCACCGTGCGCGCCAGCTCGCCGTCCTCGGCGGCCACGACCGCCGCCGTCGGCATGCCGCGCGCCACCTCGGCGGCGAAGCTCGGCCCGGAGAGCACCGCGAAGCGGATCTCGCGGTCGGCCGCCATCCCCTCCTCGAAGGCGACTTGGCTCATCCGCGCCAGCGTGTCGGTCTCGACACCCTTCGTCCCCGAGACCAGCACCAGCGGCCGCTCGCGCGGCCAGAGCCGCAGGAAGTCCCGCAGCACGGCGCGGAAGCCGTGCGAGGGGACGACCAGGAGGACGAGGTCGCACTCCAGCAGGTCTCCCATCTCAGCCGTCGGCTCGGCCCCCGGCGGCAGCTCGACCTCCGGCAGGTAGAGGGCGTTGACCCGCTCGCGCCGCATCCGCTCGGCCAGCTCGGCGTGCCGCGCCCAGAGGCGGACCGGCCGGCCGCGCCGCGCCGCGTGGACGGCGAGGGCGGTCCCCCAGGCGCCGGCGCCGAGAATCCCGATCACGCCTTACCCGGCCTCTTCATCCGTCGCGGCGGCCTGTCGCCCTTCCCCCAGCCGCAGCTCGCGGCCGGCGCGCAGGCGCGCCAGGTTCGTGCGGTGCTTCCAGACGATCAGCGCGGCGATGGCGACGGCGGCGGCGAGGAGCCAGCCGTCGGCCGCGATCCAGCCGGCGGCGCGGCCGATGGCCAGCGCGGCGGGGAAGGTCAGCGCTGCGGCGATCGAGCCCAGCGAGACGTAGCGGGTCCAGGCGGCGACGGCGACGAGGACGACGAGCGCCGGGACGAGCGCCAGCGGCGCCAGCGCCCCCAGCGCGCCCCCCGCGGTCGCCACCCCCTTGCCGCCGCGGAAGCCGAGGAAGACCGGGAAGACGTGCCCGAGGACGACCGCCACGGCGCAGAGGGCGACGACCGACGGCGGCGCGGCGAGCGCGCGCGCGGCGACGACCGCGGCCACCCCCTTGGCGACGTCGAGGACCAGCGCGGCGAACGCCGGGAGCTTGCCGGCGGTGCGCAGGACGTTGGTGGCGCCGGCGTTGCCGCTGCCGACCGCACGCACGTCCCGCCCCTGGAGCGCGCGCACGATCAGGTAGCTGAACGAGATCGAGCCGAGCAGGTAGGCACCGGCGACCAGCGCGGCGGCGGCGAGCGGACTCACGCGGCGCCCCGGAGCGGCAGCTCGGCCACCGGCGTGTAGCGCGCGCCCTTGGGCGAGAGGCGGCTCTGGAAGAGCGTGCCGTGCGCGGCCGTCCACGGCTCCCCGACGGGACCGGCGAAGGCGGCGGCGAAGCGCTCGGCGGCCGGCCGCGGCCAGGACTCGCGGCAGCGGGCGAGGGTGACGTGCGGATGGTAAGGACGGCTCTCCGGTTCGTGGCCGACCGCCTCGACGCAAGCCGCGACGACGTCGCGCTGCACGGCGGCGATTCCCGGCCCGGCCTCGACGCCGACCCAGGCGACGCGCGCCGCCCTGCCCGGCGGGAAGGTGCCGCCGCCGGCCAAGCCGAGCGGGAAGGGCGCGTGCGGGGCGAAGGCGGCGGCGAGGCGTTCGGTGAGCGCGGGGACGCGCTCCTCCGGGACCTCGCCGAGAAAGACGAGGGTGAGGTGGGCGCCCGTGAGGTCCACCCAGCGGGCGGGCGGCAGCGCGACGCGCAGCGCCTCGGCCCGGCGCCGGGCCTCCTGCCGGGCCGCATCGGAGAGGTCGAAGGCCACGAAGAGCCTCAAGCCGGAACCGGAAGCGTCGTCGCCGTGACGGTACGGGAGTCGGCGGCGTCCGCCAGCAGCCGCCGGCGGAGCAGCTCCAGCGCGAGCTGGCTGGCCTGCCAGCGCACCCGCTCGCGGTCGCCGGGGAAACGGACGCGGCGGTGGCCGGGCGGGCCGTCCGGGCCGGCGATCGAGATGTGCACGGTGCCCACCGGCTTGGCCTCGCTGCCGCCCCCGGGACCGGCGACGCCGGTGACGCCGATCCCGTAGTCGGCGCCGAGCCGCCCGCGCGCGCCTTCCGCCAGCGCCACCGCCACCGGCTCGGAGACCGCGCCGTGCGCGCGCAGCAGCTCGGCCGGCACGCCGGCCAGCTCGGTCTTGAGGCGGTTGGTGTAGGCGACGACGCCTCCCACGAAGTAGTCGCTGCTGCCGGCGACCGCGGTCACCCGCTGCGCGACGAGCCCGCCGGTGCACGACTCGGCGACCGCCAGCGTGCGGCCGGCGCGGCGGAGGAGCTCCCCGACCACCCCTTCGAGCGTCTCCTCCTCGCGGCGCGCGAAGACCGCGTCCCCGGCCAGCTCCGCCAGCCGCTCCTGCATCGCCGCCAAGCGTGCGCGCCGCTCCGCCGGGGGGCCGGCGGCGGTCGCCAGGAGGCGGATCTCGCCGGGCTTGGCCAGGATGGTGATCGCCTCGCGCCCGAACTCGGCGTAGGCGGGGGTGATCCGCTCCTCGACCGCCGACTCCGGGAGGCACGCCACCTTGAGCACCGCCGTCTCGCGCCCGGCACCGCCGGTGCGCGCCGCCAGCCAGGGCTCAAGGTCGGCGGCGACCATCGCCTCCAGCTCGAAGGGAACGCCGGGGAGGAGGAAGAGCGTCGTCCCCTCGGCCTCCAGACGCATGCCGGGCGCCGTGCCGCGCGCGTTGGCGAGCAGCTCCGCGCCCTCGATCACCTCCGCCTGCCGTTTGTTGACCTCCGGCATGCGCAGGCCGTGGTCGCAGAAGCGGGCCTCGATCCGCCGCAGCACGGCCTCGTCGAACGCCAGGCGCCGGCCGAGGGCGGCGGCGACCGCCTCGCGGGTGACGTCGTCGGCGGTGGGGCCGAGCCCGCCGGTCACGACGATCAGCTCGACGCGGCCGAGCAGCGCCCGCAGCTCGCGCCCGATCTCCTCCTCGCTGTCGCCCACCACCGCCTTGCGGCGGAGCTCGAAGCCGTGGGCCTCGAAGGCGGCGGTCAGGCGCAGGGAGTTGGTGTCGAGCCGCTCGGTCCCCAGCAGCTCCGAACCCACGGCCAGGACCGCCGCCGAGCGCTGGAGCCGCGTCAGCGGGGGCATGCGGCGATGATAGCGCGGGCCGCAACCCGCGGCCCCGTAGTAGGATGCGCCGGAATGCGCCGGCCGTCCGCCGCCCTCCTCCTCCTCTCCTGTGCAGCGCTCTTCCCGGCGGGAAGCTCTGCCCGGGAAGGAGCTCGCGCCGAGGTCGAGGTCACCGCCCTCGTCGCGGTGCGCGACGGGCGGCTCGCCGCGGGCACCCGGCGGACGGACGCCGGCACCGAGCTGGTGCTCTTCGCCGAAGCGGCCGACCGGGTTGCCTCCTTGCCGGTTCCCACCCTCCGCATCGGGGCTGTGCGCCACGACCCGCAGCCGCTGGTGGCGGACGGCGAGCTGGCCGGCCTCGCCTGGCTGGAGGGGCGGGACCTGCGCTCGCTCGCGGTCCGCTTCGCGCGCTGGGTCGGCGAAGGCTGGGAGCGGCCGCACACCGTCGCCGCGCCGGGGCCGGGGAGCCAGCTGGCGCTTGCCGCCGCGCGGCTCGCGGACGGCTCCTGGCTCCTCGCCTGGAGCCGCTACGACGGCGGCGACGACGAGGTCGTCTGGAGCCGCTCGGCGGGCTCCGACGGCGCCGCCTGGAGCCCGCCGCGGCGGATCGCCGCCGACAACGCCGTGCCCGACGTCACCCCCGCCCTCGCCGCCGCGCCCGGCGGCGGCGCGGTCGCCGCCTGGAGCCGCTACGACGGCGAGGACTACCGGGTGGTGACCGCTCGCTTCGACGGCCGCCGCTGGACCGTGCCGCGCGTCGTCGGCCCGGCCGGCTCGCTCGAGCCGAGCTGGGAGCGGGCCGCCTCGGGTGAGCCGGCGCTGGTGGTCCGTACCGTCCTGCCGCGCGGCCGGCTGACGATCCCCTGGCAGAGGGTGCGGTGAGGCGCGCCGCGGCCGCCCTGCTGCTCGCCGGCGCCGCCCTCCTCCCCGCCGGCGCCGCCGCCCAGACCACCTACGTCGCCTTCGGCGACAGCATCACCTTCGGCATCGGCGACGACCCGGCGCGCAGCGAGAAGGGCTACCCGCCGCGCCTCGAGGCCCTCCTCCAGGCGCGCGGCCGGGCGGCCGACGTGCGCAACGAAGGGCTCTCCGGCGAGGGGACGACCGACGGTGTGACGCGCATCGCCAACGTCCTCCAGGCGGGCGACGACGTCCTCCTGCTGATGGAGGGGACCAACGACGTCGGCAAGCTCTCGGTCGAGACGATCCAGTTCAACCTGCGGGAGATCGCGCGCAAGGCGGCCAACCGGGGCGTCTCGACCGTCCACGCCACCATCCCGCCGCGCCTCCCGTCGGCGACCAACGACGGCGAGAACCACGTGGCCGGCCAGATCGCGGCGGCGGTGCGCGAGCTGGCCTTCCAGGAGGAGCGCCAGCTCGCCGACCCCTTCGAGGTCTTCTTCCGCCTCACCCCCGACTTCACGCGCCTCATCGTCGGCGGCGACGACAAGGTGCACCCCAACGCGGCGGGCTACGACCTCTTGGCCGAGGTCTTCGCCGACGTGCTGACCGGCGTCGACGAGGTGCCGCCGGTCCTCGGCTTCGTCTCGCCGGCCAACGACGCGCAGGGGGTCTCGCCGACCGCGCCGCTGCGCCTCGACCTCTACGACTTCGGCACCGGCATCGACCTCGCGGCGACCCGGCTGGTGATCGAGGGGGTGGAGGTGGAGACGCCGATCAGCGGCAGCGAGCGGAAGCTCGAGATCCGTTACGAGCCGCCGCAGCCCTGGAGCGGCGTCATCCAGGTGCAGCTGCGGTCGCGCGACCGCGCCACCCCGCCCAACACGCTCGACCGCGAGGTGACGCAGTTCGTCGTCGCCGGGACGACCTTCCTCGCCGGCGACATCGACCGCGACGGCCGGGTGGACGGCGCCGACCTCCTCGCCTTCGCCCCCTACTTCGGCTCCCAGCGCGGCGACGGCCGCTACCGCGGCTTCGCCGACTTGAACACCGACGACCGGGTCGACGGCTTCGACCTGGCGCTGCTGGCCGCCAACTTCGGGCGCAGCTCGGCGTAACCATGAAGGTCGGGATCATCGGCGCGGGCGCCGTCGGCGCGGCGTGCGCGAAGGCCATGCTCCTGCGCGGCTCCTGCCACGAGCTGGTGCTGCTCGATCTCGAGGAGCGGCGCGCGCGCGGCGTCGCCGCCGACCTCTCGCACGGCGCCGTGCTCTGCCCGCCGATACGGATCGAGCCCGGCGGCTACGCCGACCTCGCCGACGCCGCGGTCGTCGTCGTCACCGCGGGGATCAACGAGCGCGCCGGCAAGGCGATCGATCGCGGCGACCGCCAGGGGCGGCTCCGCCTCCTGCCGCCCAACGCCGAGGTCTACCGCGCCGTCGTCCCCGAGATCGCCCGCGCCGCGCCGCGGGCGCCGATCCTCGTCGTCACCGATCCGCCCGACCCGCTCGCCGACCTCGCCGCACGGCTGACGACGACCAACCCGGTCCTCAGCACCGGCACCTTCCTCGAC
>DASWHY010000653.1:0-6404 GCA_036397955.1 Thermoanaerobaculia bacterium
CGAGCAGGGACTCTCCGAGGCCACCGAAGAGTACGAACGCGCAGACGCTGGCGACGAAGACCAGGATCTGCAGGACGATGAGCCAGGTGACAGGCTCGTGTCCACCACTCTCGTGCCAGTGCAGCAGGCAGGCGAGCACCAGGAGGGTGGGAACGAGCCCGAACACGATCAGTGCCGCGACGGTGAGCGACACGAGCGGCAGGTTGGCGCGTCCCGCCCGCGCGACGCCCATGACGAACCGCATCAGGGCCTGGCCGAAGAGCACCGCGGAACCGAAGGACCACTCGGGCGAAGCGAGGACCCGCCACCAGGGCCTTCCGGCATACCTCAGGACGATGGTCACGACCAGCAGGGGCAGCAGGGCGAATAGAAAATCGGGCAGCACTCTCACCAGGGCGCCGACGAACTCCCGATCGCCTGGCCGCAGCCGCCGCACCAGCCCTCGGCTCATGCCTCGACCGCCCCCCGGAGGCGCTCACTCACTTCGCACTTCCCCGCCCACCCGCTGGCTGGAGAACGGCATTACCCGCGCCTTGACGTTGAAGTTGACCTTGAGGCGCCGGTAGAACATGGGATGGATCGCGCACTCGTCGTCGTCGCCGATGGTCAACCGCTCCGGCGTCGAGTACTCGAACTCGGCGTCGATGTAGCCGCCTTCGTCGTTCCGGCGCAGCACCCGCCCCACGACGCCCAGCTCCGCGACCAGCCGCCGGAAGGCCGCCGGCGAGTAGTCGCCCTCCCATAGCGAAGCGCCCCGCCGCGCGCGCCGGTCCAGCTCCGAGGCGGGGAACACCATCGGACACTGCAGGAGTGACCTGTCAATGATCTGCCCCGCGTGCTGATAGACGGAGCCGTAGGAATTGAAGATCTCGGTGGCCAAGTCGCGCTCCGCCTGTTGCACGCCGGCCCGGATCGTGTCTTCGTTGAACTGGGGAAACACGTCCTGCTCGATGGCGCTGTTGCCGATCGCGTTGCACATCCTGATGAGCTGTCGCGGCCGCATCTGGGTGTGCCGCAACACGTAGCCCCACGAGCTCTCCGTCATGCCCCGCTGGTTGGTCAACCGGTGACCGAAATGCGGCACCCACATCACTCTGAGAACGCGCTCGTAATTGTCCCAGTCGCGAAACGCCTTCTCGTCCGTGGTCAGCATGTTAGCTTCCTCGAGCCGCTTGAAGAGCCGCCAACAGATGAGCCGCAGCAGGTCGCGGGGCCGCCACAGGAGGTAGACCGGGTCGTTGACGGTCTTCCCCGGATTCAGCACCACGTTCTCCATCAAGAAGGAAAAGATCTCGCCGGAGACGAACACTTTGAGGTGAAGACCGTCCTTGGCGTGGTCCATGTTGAACTGCGAGGCGAACTCCACGAGGCCTCCGACGGCGTTCATCATCGCCTCATTGCTGACCTCGAACTGCTCGAGCGTGTCGATTGGGATGATCAACGGGCGCTGCTTGCAATGCTCGCACGAGATCTCCTTGGCGCGAGCGAAGTTCGGATGCCCGTCCAGCTCCTCCAAGTGCTCCTCTGCGACCTCCTGAGCGGGAGGTACGATGAGCCCTTTCAAGCGTTCAAAGAGAGTGCCGAGGGCGCCGCGACCGTCCGGGACGTGCCCCAGCACATCGGCCAACTCGGCGACTTCTCGCTGCAGGTGCCGGAGGATGAGCGACCAGACCAAGACTTCCCAGATCCGCGCCAAGTGATCCAAAGTGAATTGACGCAGCCCCGCCGGCTGCTTGGCCAGCTCGTTCAGTACCTTTTGGTACACGGTCGGTTCGTCGACCTCCAGGCAGCGCGAGTGAGGAATCTCCGTCTGGAAGGAGAAGTACTTGGCGAGGGCGGTCTTGCCCGAGCCCCTGCGGCCCACGATCAGATAGGAGTACTCCGCGAGCGCGGGCGCATTGAACGGGGCCTCGTCGAAGAAGAAGTCCTCGTAGCGGTCCTTGAGGATCGATACCTCCTGCTCACAGCCAGCCTTGCCGAACGGGTCGCGGAGTCGTGGTTTGGGCAACTGCATGAACTGCGCCTCCCAACGTTGATACACCCCCAGGCGCCGCTATCGTGTTTCCTGAATTATACTCCTCTCCCTACCCTACTTCCACACCCGCGGATCGAACCCGAAGGGCTCGGGCGGAAGCACACGCAAGCCGGTGAGCAGCGGGTGCGCCGGATTGAGGAGGAGGTTGCGCTCGTGGGGGATGACGGCCGAAGGAACGGAGAGTGCGGCGGTCTCGCCGGCGCGCACCCAAGCGGTGCCGAGCTCCTGGAGGGCCTCGAGGGCCGGGTAAGAGCGCCAGCCGGCCGGCAGGTCGGCGGGAGCGAGCGAGCGCACCGCCAGCCCAGGCGGTAGCTCCGCCGCCACGGCCACCAGGTCGTCGGGTGCGGTGTCGGGGTCGAGCTGGACGAAGTACTCCAGGGCGGCCAGAGAGAGGGTCTCGGAGGTGTACACGACTGCCTCGCCGGGACGGTTCCAGCGCCCCCCGTAGAGCCGCGCTCCCTCGCCGTCGAAGGCGCGCTCGGCGTAAAGCTGGCGAGTGATCCGCCAGACCAGAGTGCCGCCTGTTTGCATGCGGCCTTTTTATCTATCAGCTATAGACGCCGTGCTCGATGCGGCCGAGGAGCTGCTCGACCTGTTGCGCCCCGATGTCGGTGTCGAGCAGCGTCAGCGGCGCCGGACCGCCGAGCGCGCGGTTGGGTCGGTGGAGCCAGCGCACCGCGCGCTCGGTGTCGCCCAGCACCTCCACCGCCTGCGCAGCCACCCGCGCGAGGCGCACCAACCGGTCGGACTCCGCCGGGCGCAGCCGGCGCTCCTGCTTGCGCCGCACGAGCGTCCGCTCGGGCAAGTCGAGCGCCGCCGTCAATTCCGGCCGTTCGAGCTCGAGCGTGCGGGCCACCGCTTCGAGGGCCGCGAACGGCAGGCCTTCGCGGACGCGCTCCCGGAGGTCTTCGGGCCCCTCGATCCGCCGGCCCTTCAAGGCCTCCCGCCCACCCAGGACCGCGATGATCCCCGCCGTCGCCGCCATGCGTGCCCCTTCTCGCGCCATCTGGCGTGAATGATACGCCACATGGCCCGGCCGTGCAACTCCCCGACCGCGCGCCTGCTAGCATCGAACCACCGATCCGGAGGATCACCAATGCGCCTGCGCACCCTGCCGCCGCTGCTCGTCGCCGCCGCCCTGCTCGCCGCCGCCTGCGGCGGCTCCTACTCCACCCGCCGGGCCAGCAGCGCGCTCGACTTCCTCTACCCCGGCGGCGCCGGCTCGGGCGAGCCGGCGCAGAGCGTCACGCTGAAGCTGCCGGTGCGGGTGGGGATCGCCTTCGCGCCGGCGGGCGACGGCTACGCCCAGTACGGGGCCGACCCCGTCCCCGAGAGCCTCAAGCAGGACCTGCTCGAGAAGGTCGCCGCGGCCTTCCGCTCGCACGAGGGGATCGGCCGGATCGAGGTCGTGCCCAGCCACTACCTCAAGCCGGGCGGCGGCTTCACCAACCTCGGCCAGCTCGCCTCGACGCTCGGGCTCGACCTCGCGGTGCTCGTCTCCTACGACCAGGTCCAGATCACCGAGTCGTCCCGCGCCTCGTGGACCTACCTGACGGTCGTCGGGCCGCTGCTCATCGAGGGGGAGAAGAACGACACCCGCACGGTGATGGACGCCATCGTCTACGACATCCCCTCGCACGCACTCCTCTTCCGCGCCGCCGGCGACAGCAAGGTCAACGAGCGGTCGAGCCCGCTCAACGAGGCGCGGACGCGGCGGCGGATGGCCGAGGAGGGCTTCGCCAAGGCGACGACCGACCTGATTACCAACCTCGACACCGCGCTCGCCGGCTTCGAGGAGCAGGCCAAGAGCGGCACGGTGCGCGGCGCCGGCACGCCGGCGATCGCGATGTACGACAAGAGCGGCAAGCAGATCGGCGGCGGCGGCACGAACGGCGGCGGCGCCGGCGCGCTCGGCGCGGGGGCCCTGGCCGCGGTGGCGCTGCTCGCCGGCGCCGCCCTCGCGGGACGCCGGCGGCGCTGACGGCGCCGCCGTCCGTGCGCCGCCTCCCCTGGGTGACCGCGGCGCTGGTGGGCTGCGCCGCGCTCCTCTCGACGCTCGACGGCCTGCCCGCCCGCCTCGAGTACGACCGCGCCCTCGTCCGGGCCGGCGAGCTCTGGCGGCCTCTCACCGCGCAGCTCGTCCACTGGACGCCGCGCATGGCCCTCGCCGACCTCGCGGCGCTGGCGCTTCTCGGCGGTTGGCTGGAGGCAAGGGGGCGGCGCCGGGGTCTCGCCGCCGGCCTCCTCCTCGCCGCCGCCGCGACCGCGGTCGGCATCCACTTCCTCCTCCCCCGCCTCGCGACCTACCGCGGCAGCTCGGGGCTGGCGGCGGCGCTCTTCGTCCTCGTCGCGGTCGAGCTGGCGGCCGGGCCCGGACCGGCCCGGCGGCGGCTCCTCGCCGTCGCGGCGCTGGCGCTCTTCGCGGGGAAGGTGCTCTACGAGACGGCGACCGGCCGCGCGGCGGCGGCCGGCGCGCTGCCGGCCGGGGTGGCGGTCGTGCCGCTCGTGCACCTCCTCGGCGGCGCCGCGGGCCTCCTCGCGGCGCTCTTGACGAAACGACGCCCTGTCCCGCTTCCGCGTTCCGGCGCACCGTGAGGACAGTGCCGCCCCTCGGCTCCTCCACCCGCCCATCCACCCTGCAGGCCTTCCGCGGCGTGCCGCGGACCGGGGTGGTCTACGTCACCAAGGAGGCGACAGTCCGCGGCTACCGCCCCGGCGACCCCGCCTGGGCCAACCTAGGCCAGGGGCAGCCGGAGACCGGCCCGCTCCCCGGCGCGCCGCCGCGCGTCGCGGCGCTGGCGATCGACCCGGCCGACCACGAGTACGCCCCCGTCGGCGGCCTCCCCGAGCTGCGCGAGGCGGTGGCCGCGCTCTACAACCGGCTCTTCCGCCGCGGCCTCCCGTCGCAGTACACGGCCGAGAACGTGGCGATCTCCGGCGGCGGCCGGGCGGCCCTCACCCGCGCCGTGGCCTCGCTCGACCGCGTCAACCTCGGCCACTTCCTCCCCGACTACACCGCCTACGAGGAGCTGCTCGACATCTTCCGGCTGGTGTCGCCGATCCCGATCCTGCTGTCGCGTGAGGAGGGGTACGAGTTCGGCGTCGAGGAGCTGCGGCGCGAGGTGCAGGGTCGCGGCCTCTCGGCCCTCCTCCTCTCGAACCCCTGCAACCCGATGGGGAAGCTGGTCTCCGGCGACGCGCTGAGCGACTGGATCGGCGTCTGCCGCGACCTCGACTGCACGCTCCTGATCGACGAGTTCTACTCCCACTACGTCTGGCGCCCGGGGCCGGGGGAGCCGGGGCCGGTGGTGAGCGCCGCGCGCTGGGTCGAGGACGTGGACCGCGACCCGGTGGTGATCGTCGACGGCTTGACCAAGAACTGGCGCTATCCGGGGTGGCGGGTGACCTGGACGCTCGGGCCGCGCGCGGTGATCGAGGCGGTGGAGAGCGCCGGCTCGTTCCTCGACGGCGGCGGCTCGAAGCCGCTGCAGCGCGCCGCGGTGCCGCTCATGGAGCCGGCGGTGGTGGAGGCCGAGACGCGGGCGATCCGCGACGCCTTCCTCCCCAAGCGCCAACTGGTGCTCGACGGGGCGCGGGCGCTCGGCATGACGCTCGACCGCGAGCCCGACGGCACCTTCTATGCCTTCGTCTCGGTCGCCGGCCTGCCCGAGCCGATCGCCGACGGCATGGCCTTCTTCCGCGCCGCCCTCCGCCAGCAGGTGATCTGCGTGCCGGGGCTCTTCTTCGACGTCAACCCCGGCCAGCGGCGCGCCGCCCGCCTCTCGCGCTTCCACCAGCACGTGCGGCTGTCCTTCGGGCCGGCGATCGAGGAGGTGCGGCGCGGGCTCGACGTCCTCGCCGCGATGGTCGCGAGCTACCTGCCCCAGACCTCCTCGAGCCGGCGGTCGCGGCCGCAGCCGGTGCGGTAGAGCTTGTAGCGGATCGGGTTCTTCGTGTAGTAGTCCTGGTGGTACTCCTCGGCGGGGTAGAACGGCCCGACCGGCACGATCTCGGTCTGGATGCCGTCGCGGAAGCGCGCGGTCGCTTCGAGCTTCCGCTTCGAGGCCTCGGCGAGCCGCCGCTGCCCTTCGCCGTGGGTGAAGATGGCGCTCCGGTACTGACTCCCGACGTCGCAGAACTGCCGGTCCTTGACCGTCGGGTCGATGTTCTTCCAGAAGACCTCGAGCAGCTTCTCGTAGCTCACCTTCGTCGGGTCGTAAAGCACCTCGACGGCCTCCGCGTGCCCGGTGCCGCCGCTCGAGACCTCTTCGTAAGTGGGGTTCTTCCTGGCGCCGCCGGTGTAGCCCGAGGTGGTCGAGACCACCCCCGGCAGGTGATCGAACGGCGGCTCCATGCACCAGAAGCAGCC
>DASWHY010000654.1:0-1567 GCA_036397955.1 Thermoanaerobaculia bacterium
CAGCGGCGCGCCGGCGGTCCAGTAGGCGCCGGCCTGCTCCAGGCGCTTCAAGCGGAAGGCGTAGCGCGAGCGCGGGCGCTGCCGGGTGCCTTCGTTGCGGTCCTCGCGGGTCTCGGCGGCGTGGACGGCGACGAGCGTGCCGTCGGCGAGCGGCAGCGGGTTGCGGTAGTGGCCGCTGTGGCCGGCCGCCGTGCTCTCGCCCTCCGGCGTCGTCGTGCGCGTCGCCGGGTGGGTCAGGTAGTCGACCGCGATCGCGTCGGCGGCGCGCTCGGGCGGCGCGGCGAGCGCGACGATCCGCCCGGAAGCGTGGGTCTCGAACTCCGGCGCGTCGATGCCGACGTAGCGCCCCGGCACGCGCGGGTCCTCCGCGATCTGCAAGAGGTTCTCGAGCGGGTTGGGGTTGACGCGCTCGACGTGGTAGTCGATGAACTCCTCGAGGTCGTCGTCGTCGTGACGGCTGCGGTTGAAGTACTCGTGCAGCTCGTGCCGGCCGAGGTGGTTCAAGGTCTCGAGCTCGCTGCCGTCCTCGTTGATCTGCCAGGGGAAGAAGTGGTTGAAGCTGTGCCCTTCGAGCGGCGTGCCGGCGAGGAGGTCTTCGCGCACCCGGCGCGGCTCGGGGAAGACCTCCTCGCGCCGCGGCAGCCGCACCGCCCCGGCGCTCTCGTCGGCGTAGTCGAAGGTGCCGTAATCGTCCCCTTCGAGGGCGTCGGCGTCGGCCTGCTGGTCGCGCTCCAGGTGGTCCCAGCGGGTGTAGACGACCCGCCCGAAGCTGTCGACGAGCGGCGAGAAGGCGCCGGAGGGCACGTGATCGAGGAGCCGCAGGTCGCCGCTCGCCGGGTCGAGGCTCCAGAGGCCGGTGTTGGTCGGCACCTCCTCGTACTCGTCGAGCTGCGGGTAGAGGTGGCGCTCGCCCGAGCGCGGGCGGTCGGAAGTGAAGAGGACGCGGCCGTCGGTACCGTAGACCGGGCTGACGTTGTTGGCGTCGGCCGGCTGGCCGGGAAGCTTGCGCACCTGCGCCGTCGCGCCGGGGGCGAGGCCGGTCACTTCGTAGATCTGCCACCAGGTGGTGACGACCTCGTAGCGCTCGGTCGTCGCGCCGACGACCATGCTGAAGAGGGCCTTCGTCCCGGTCCAATCGACGGCCGGCTCGCGCACCGCGATGGCGCCCGTCCCCTGGAAGCCCTCGACGCCGAAGCCGGCCTCCTGCGTCAGGTTCCGGAGCTGCCCGCCGGGGTAGAGGATCCAGAGGTCGCCGCCGCGGCCGGTGGAGGCGACGTCCGGCAGGTGGTTGCCGAAGACCGAAGCGATGGTGGTGAAGTCCGCCGGGATCGGCACCTGCGTCACGAAGAGGATGGGGTAGGGGAGCGGGGCGGCGGCCGGCGCGGAGACCGGCGCCGAGCCGCCGGGGGCGGCGACGAGCGCGCAACAGGCGAAGAGGGCGAGGGCCCGGGCCATGGAGTCGCTGCTTCGATAGACGAGCGTACATAGATTAGCACCGGTCGCCGCTGCTACACTGCGCCGCCCGCATGCGAAGCCGCCGGTCCGCCGCCGTCCTCCTGCCCTGGTT
>DASWHY010000655.1:0-2137 GCA_036397955.1 Thermoanaerobaculia bacterium
GCAAATAGCCATAAAGGTGGCAGCGCCCTTGCACGGTCCCGCAGCCGGACCAACAAGGAGACCTGCGATGAGAGTGAGAGAGAGATCGAAAGGCTTCGCCCTGGCCCTGGCGCTCGCCGCGGCCGCGGCGTGCTTGCTGCCTTTGCCCGCCGCCGCCGACATCGACCCCGGCGTCCGCGCCGGCCTCTACACCGACGTGGAAGAGGGGTTCATCGGCGTCGAGCTGCTCACCGACATCACCCGGAGGTGGTTCTTCAACCCCAACCTCGAATACGTCTTCGTCAGCGACGGCTCACTCTGGACGCTCAACGCCGACGCGCACTACGACTTCGACGTCGAGACGGCGCTGGCGGTGTGGGCCGGCGGCGGCCTGGCGGTGATCTTCCGGGAGTTCGACGACCCCCGCCTCCGGCGCCTCAACGAGGACGACGACACCGAGGTCGGCCTCAACCTGCTCGCCGGGGCGGGCGCCAAGCGCGGGGCGATCCGCCCCTACGTGCAGGGGAAGTTGGTGATCGCCGACGAGACCGAGGCGGTCATCGCCATCGGGCTCCGGTTCCACTAGGCGCGCCGGGCTCCGATCTACGGCGCCGCGGCGCCGGCGGCGGCCTGCGCGCCGCCGCCGGCGGCGATCCACTCGTCGATGTTGGTCTCCAGCACGGCGAGCGGCACCGCGCCGTTGCCCAGCACCTCGTCGTGGAAGGCGCGGACGTCGAACTTCGGACCGAGCGCCTTCTCCGCCCTGGCGCGCAGCTCCTTGATCTTGAGCTCGCCGATCTTGTACGCCAGCGCCTGCCCCGGCCAGACGATGTAGCGGTCCACCTCGACCGTGATCTCGTGCTCCGGCTTGCCGGCGTTCTGGCGGAAGAAGTCCATCGCCTGCTCGCGCGTCCAGCCGAAGGCGTGCATGCCGGTGTCGACGACGAGGCGGATCGCCCGCCACATCTCGTAGGTGAGCTGCCCGAACTTGGCGTAGGGGTCCTTGTAGAAGCCCATGTCCTCGCCCAGGCTCTCGGCGTAGAGCCCCCACCCCTCGACGAAGGCGGTATAGCCCTGGTGGCGTCGCCACATCGGCACGTCCTCGAGCTCCTGCGCGATGGCGATCTGCAAGTGGTGCCCCGGCACCGCCTCGTGCAGGGTCAGCGCCTCCATCTCCCACTTCGGGCGCGACTTCAGGTCGTAGGTGTTGGCGTAGAAGTAGGCCGGGCGGGCGGCGTCGAGCGAGCCGGCGTTGTAGTAGGCCGTGGTCTGCGACTTCTCGGCGTAGGCGGGGACCGGGATGACGCCGTACGGCAGGCGCGGCAGCTTGCCGAAGAGCTTGACCAGCTCGGGGTCGGCGCGCTTGGCGACGTCGCGGTAGGCGGCGATCAGGTCCTCGGGCCTGTCGAAGAAGAACTGCGGGTCGGTGCGCAGGAAGGTGAGGAACTCCGCGAAGCTCCCCTTGAAGCCGGTCTTGGCGACGACCGCGTCCATCTCGCCGCGGATGCGCTTGACCTCGGAGAGGCCGAGCTCGTGGATCTGCTGCGGCGTCAGGTCGGTGGTCGTGGACTGCTTGGCGTTGAAGGCGTACCAGGCCTGCCCGTCCGGCAGGGCGTTCATGCCGATCGCCTCGCGCGAGCCGGGGATGTAGGTTGAGACGAGATAGGCGTGCAGCTTCTCGTACGCCGGTCGGAGCCGCGTGCGGTAGGCCTCGGCGGCCTCGCGCCGCAGGCGCTCCTGGTCGGCCGCGGGGATCGCCGCGGGCAGCTCCTTGAAGGCCTCGAGGAGCGGGCTGGCGGCCGGGTCGTCGGTCAACAGGTTCTGGACCTGCTGCGGCACGTCGCGCAGGGTGACGCGCGGCGGCGTCACGCCGGCCGCGAGCCCCTTCTCGAGCAAGACCAGGGTCTGCTCGACGACCGTCGGCACCTCGCGCAGGCGGGCGAGGATGTCCTCGGCCTGCTGCAGGTTGCTCTTCGGCATCTGCACGAACATGTCGGCCGGCCCCTGCTGCACTCCCCCCATCTGGTTGATCGCCAGGTACTCGCCCGGGAAGCGGTTCCCCTCGACGCCGCTCTCGATGTCGCGCAGGAAGAGGTCGTAGTTGACGCGGTCGGCCTCCGACAGCTTGGCGCGGTCGATCGACTGCATCGCCTCGACG
>DASWHY010000656.1:0-5705 GCA_036397955.1 Thermoanaerobaculia bacterium
GCCGGCATGCCCGCCTGGCGCCCCGTCCTCCTCGCCACCTCGGCGCTCGCGGCGGCGGCGGCGCTCCTCGCCCTCCTCTGGGTCCGCCCCGGGCCGCATCTCGCCGGCAGCGCTCCCTTCGACTGGCGCTTCGCCTTCCGCGCCTTCGCCCACCGGCCCACGCGCCTGGCGAACTTCGGCTACCTCGGCCACATGTGGGAGCTCTACGCGATGTGGGCCTGGGCGCCGCTGCTGCTCCTCGCCAGCTACCAGGCCGCGGGCGCCGGCGCCAAGGAGGCGCGCCTCGCCGGCTTCGGCGTCATCGCCGCCGGCGCCGCGGGGAGTCTCCTCGCCGGCGTCCTGGCCGACCGCATCGGCCGGACGGCGGTCGCCTCGTGGAGCCTCGCGGTCTCGGGGAGCTGCGCCCTCGTCGCCGGCCTCTGCTTCGGCCGCCCCGGGCTGCTCACCGCGCTCTGCCTCGTCTGGGGGTTCGCGGTGGTGGCCGACAGCGCGCAATTCAGCGCCGCGGTCTCCGAGCTGGCCGACCCGCGCTACGTCGGGACGGCGCTCACCATCCAGACCTGCCTCGGGTTTCTCCTCACCCTCGCCACGATCCGGCTGGTGCCGGCACTCGTCGAGCGCGCCGGCTGGCGCTGGGCCTTCGCGGCGCTGGCGCTCGGCCCCGTCTTCGGGCTCTGGAGCATGCTGCGGCTGCGGCGGCTGCCCGAGGCCGCGCGGATGGCCTCCGGGCGGCGCTGACCTAGACGATCTCCAACCGCACCGGGCCGGGGAGCACCTCTCCGACTTCGGCGGCGCGGTGGCCGGCGGCCAGGAGCGCGGCGAGGAGGGCGTCGGCGCGGTCGCCGGGGACCGAGAGGAGGAGGCCGCCCGAGGTCTGCGGGTCGAAGAGCAGCTCGCGCTGCGAGCGGTCGAGGCCGGCGCGCTCGTCGAGGAAGGGCCGCACGTTCTCCTCGTTGGCGTCGGTGCAGCCGGTCGAGACGCCCGCCTTCGCCAGGCGGTAGAAGCCGTCGTAGACCGGCAGGCGCGCGTAGACGAAGCGCAGGGCGGCGGCCGAAGCGCGCGCCATGCCGAGCGCGTGGCCGAGGAAACCGAAGCCGGTGACGTCGGTGGCGGCGCGGGCGCCGTGCTCGAGGGCCAACGCCCCGGCGGCCGCGTTGAGCCGCGCCATCTCGGCGAGCGCCGGGGCCAGCCCCGCCTCGTCCAGCTTGTCGAATTTGAACGCGTTGATCAGAACGCCGGTGCCCAGCGGCTTGGTGAGCAGCAGGCAGTCGCCCGGCCGGGCGCCGGCGTTGGTCAGCAGCCGGTCGCGGTCCGCCTCGCCGACCACCGCGAGCCCGAACTTGAGCTCCGGGTCGCGCACCGAGTGGCCGCCGAGGAGGGCCGCGCCGGCCTCGGCGAGCGCCTCGACGGCGCCGCCCAGGATCCCCGCCAAGGCATCGTCCGGCACTTCTGGCGGGAAGCAGCAGAGGTTGAGCGCGAAGAGCGGCTTGCCGCCCATCGCGTAGACGTCCGAGAGGGCGTTGCAGGCGGCGATGCGGCCGAAGAGGCGCGGGTCGTCGCAGACCGGGGTGATGAAGTCGGCGGTGGCGACGAGGGCGCGGTCGCCGAGCAGATACACGCCCGCATCGTCGGCCGTTTCCGGGCCGACGAGCACCCGCGCGTCGGCGCGGCCGCCGACGAGGGGCGCCACCAGGTTGGCCAGGTCCCCCGGACCGACCTTGGCGGCTCAGCCGCCGGTGGTGGCGCAGGCGGTGAGGCGGAACTTCTTGCGAAAGAGTGCCATCGCGGCGGGATTCTACGTGCCCTTGGTTCCTGGAGCGATGAAACCCGGCGCGCCGCGGCGGCGTACACTCCCCCGCCACCTCGCAGGAGACCCCGCATGCCCCGAGCCCGGTCGTTCCCCGTCGCCCCTCTCCTCGCCCTCGCGCTCGCCGCCGCCGCCGCTCCGGCGTGCGCCAACGGCCCGGCGCCGCAGCCCGCCGCCGGTCCCGCCGCCAAGCTCGGACCCTGCACCCGCGAAGGGCTGCCGCCGGAGACGCGCTGCGGCAGCTACGAGGTGTGGGAGGACCGCGCGGCGCAGAGCGGCCGCAAGATCCCGGTCCAGATGATCATCCTCCCCGCCACCGGCAAGGACCCGGCGCCCGACCCGGTCCTCTGGCTCGCCGGCGGTCCCGGCGACGCCTCCAGTAACACCGCCCCCGGCTTCGCCGAGTTCCTCAAGCTGATCCGCGAGCGGCGCGACCTTCTCTTCATCGACCAGCGCGGCAGCCTCGGCGCCAATCCGCTGATGTGCTCGCTGGGCGGCACCGACGCCGACCTCCAGACCTACATCGGCGAGCAGTTCCCGCTGGCGGAGGTGCGGCGCTGCCGCGAGGAGCTGGAGAAGAAGGCCGACCTGCGGCTCTACACCACCGACCGCGCGATCGACGACTTCGACGAGGTCCGCCGCTGGCTCGGCTACGAGAAGGTGAACCTCTTCGGCGGCTCCTACGGCACCCGCGCCGCCCAGGTCTACCTGCGCCGGCACCCGCAGTCGGTGCGCAGCACGGTCCTCCTCGGCGTGGCGCCGATCGACGAGACGCTCCCCGTCTCCCACTCGCAGGCCGCGCAGCGGGCGCTCGACCTGCTCTTCGACCGCTGCGCCGCCGACTCGGCCTGCGCCAAGGCCTTCCCCGAGCTGCGCGCCGAGTTCCAGCGGGTCATGGCGCGTCTCGCCGCGGGGCCCGTCCCCGCCAAGGTGAAGCACCCGGAGACCGGGAAGGAGACGACGATCCAGCTCGCCCGCGGCGCTTTCGTCGAGGCGGTGCGCTGGCAGATGTACGAGGTCGAGAACGCCCGCGCGCTGCCGCTCAAGATCCACCAGGCGGCGCAGGGGGACTTCGGGCCGATCGCGCAGGTGGCGGTCGAGACCCGCCGCGCCATCCCGCGCTTCCTCGCCCTCGGCATGCTGCTGTCGGTGACCTGCGCCGAGGACCTGCCCTACCTCGACCCGGCGACGATCGAGGCACGCACCCGCGGCTCCTTCCTGGGCGACGAGCGCGTGCGCACCCAGCTCCGCGCCTGCGGCGAGTGGCCGCGCGGCACGGTGCCGGCCGGCCACATGGACCTGGTGCGCACCGACGCGCCGGTGCTGATGCTCTTCGGCGAGATCGACCCGGTGACGCCGCCGGAGTTCGCGGCGCGGGTCGCCTCCGGCCTGCCCAACAGCCTGCAGGTCGTGGTGCCCGGCGGCGCCCACGGCAACTTCGACGCCTGCCTCGAGCGGCTCATCCACGAGTTCCTGGAGCGCGCCTCGGTGCGCGGCCTCGACACCTCCTGCGTCGCCAAGATCGAGCACCCGCCGTTCGCCACCGAGCCGGCGCGGGAAGAGGCAGCGCGGCCGGAGGGTTAACGGCGGTACGAGCGGCATCCAGGCAGTCTGTAGTCTGCACAGTCCTCTGTGCTACACTCCGCGGCCGGACTTCCCGCTACGGATCGGCCGGCGTCTTCAGGGGCGCCGCCAATGGGCTTCAACCCGAGAAGGAGAGCTCGTCAGCCCATGCGGACCCAGCGCTGCACCGCCGCCGCCCTCGCCCTCCTGGCGCTCCCCTCGACGCTCGCCGCGGCGAGCCTGCGCGGGTCGAGCGAGTCCCTCGCCATCCAGGCGCGCGCGGCGCGCCAGCACGACTACACCTACCTCCGCACCAGCTCCCGGGTGAAGGACTTCGCCGCCGCCGGCCTCCTGGTCGAGCTCGCCGGCAACCGCGACTACACCCTCGCCGACGTCTCCTTCCCCTACGCCCGCGCCGAGGTCCGCACCTTCGTCGAGCGCCTGGGGCGGCAGTACCGCGCGGCCTGCGGCGAGCGCCTGGTGGTGACCAGCTTGACCCGCCCCAAGTCGCGCCAGCCGTACAACGCCTCGCACCTCTCCGTCCACCCCACCGGCATGGCGGTCGACCTCCGCCAGAGCCGCCGCGCGGCCTGCCGTGCCTGGCTCGAGGACACCCTCCTCGCGCTCGAGCGGCGCGACCTCCTCGAGGCCACCCGCGAGCGCTGGCCGGCGCACTACCACGTGGCGCTCTTCCCCGGACCCTACCGGCGCTACGTCGCCGGGCTGGGGGGTGACGGCGACGGCGCCGGCGAGGGGACGATCAAGATCGCGCGCTCCCGCCGCCACAAGGTGCGCAGCGGCGACACCCTCTGGTCGCTCGCCCGCCGCTACGGCACGAGCGTCGACGGACTGCGCCGCGCCAACGGCATGCGCTCGAGCCGGCTCAAGGCCGGCCAGGTCCTCACGGTCCCCGTCCGCTAGCGGCGCGCCTCCTTCCCCGCCGCCGCCGGCGGATGTATCCTCGCCGGGCTCCACACCCCGAGAGGAGGGATGACGTGCGATCCAAGACTTTCGCCCTGACGCTCGCCGCGCTCCTGCCATTGCTCGCCGCCTGCTCGCCGCCCGAGGAGGCCGCCGAGGAGGCGGCCGCCCCCGCCGGGACCGGCGAGCCCGCCGGCGCCGTCGGCAGCCCCGACGTCGCCGCCACGACCGACGAAGGCGCGATGAGCGCCGTCCCCGACACCGCCGGCGCGCCCGCCGCCGGCACCCCCGCCGTCGCCGCGGCCGCCGCCGCCCCCGGCACCGTCCTCGCCAGCCAGGAGACCAACTGGTCGGGCGTCGTCGTCGAGGTGACGGAGTTCCTGCGCAAGGGGAACACGCTCACCGCCAAGCTCCGGGTGCGCAACCAGGGGGGCGCCAAGGTCGAGCCCGACTTCTACTTCAGCCAGATGTACGTCATGGACCCGGCCGGCGGCAAGAAGTACGAGGTGCTCAAGGACGAGGCGGGGAACTACATCGGCGGCGTCCGCTCCGGCTGGCGCGACCGCTGGTACGACACCCTCGAGCCCGGGCAGAGCGCGGTCGTCTGGATGAAGTTCCCGGCGCCGCCGCCCGAGGTGCGGGTGGTGACGCTGCAGATCCCCAACACCCCGCCCTTCGACGACCTGGCGATCCAGGACTCGTAGGGGGCGCCGTGGAGCTCCGCGCGATGCGGCGGGCGCTCGCCGGCGCCGGCCTCGCGGCCCTTCTCGGCGCCGCGGCCGCCAGCGCCCAGGACGTCCCCTACCCCGGTCCCTGGCACCCCAAGAGCGAGGCCGCCGCCCGGGCCGCGGTGGCGCGCCTCGGGCCCAACCGCGGCGCCCAGCGGATCATCCCCGTGGTGCAGAACATCGTCGGCATCCAACGCGGCGTCGCCGGGGCCGGGCGCGGCGTCGTCGGTACCGGGCGCGGCGTCGTCGCCACGGTCCAGGAGACCCGCCGCGCCATGCAGGCGCTCGGCGCCCGTGAGACCGGCCTGGAAGTGGTGGTCGAGCTTCCGGCCGACGTCCTCTTCGACTTCGACAAGGCCGAGATCCGCGCCGACGCCGCCGGCGCCTTGGGACAGCTCGCCACCGTCCTGCGCGGCTTCCCTCAGGGCACGGCCCGGCTCGAAGGGCACACCGACGCCAAGGGGGACGACGCCTACAACCAGCGGCTCTCCGAGCGGCGGGCGGCGGCGGTCAAGACCTGGCTCGTCGAGCGCGAGGGGCTGGACGCCGGGCGGCTGACGACGCGCGGCTGGGGGGAGAGCCAGCCGGTGGCCGCCAACGAGGACGACGCGGGGCGGCAGAAGAACCGCCGCGTCTCGGTGATCATCAAGAAGCAGTGAGAGGGAGGAAGAAGTGAGCAAACTGGG
>DASWHY010000657.1:0-9662 GCA_036397955.1 Thermoanaerobaculia bacterium
GGTCAACGACCTCCTCTACCACCGCTGGTTCCCGCAGGTCTTCTTGGACGAGCACCAGATGGGCTCGGTCGGCCCGCGCATGTTCGTGCCGCCGCAGACCGATCCCCTCGCCCCGGAGGTCCACTCCCTGATCTTCCGCCAAGCCGACCTCCTGGGGACGGCGATGAGCGTGCGCCTCGAGGAGGCGGGCAAGCGCGGCGTCGGCAGCAACATGATCTACGACAGCTACTGGATCGGCGGCACGCGCAACACTGCCTGGTGGAAGAACGTCACCGGCCTGCTCACCGAGGTGGCGAGCGCCAACCTCGCCTCGCCGCTGCACGTCGCGGCCGAGGAGCTGCGCGGCGGCCAGAAGGGTCTGCCCGAGTACGGCCGGCGCGCCAACTACCCCTCGCCCTGGGAGGGCGGCTGGTGGCGGCTGCGCGACATCGTCGAGTACGAGCTGGTGGCGACGAAGGCGCTGCTCGAGACCGCCGCCACGCACCGCGCCGACCTGCTGCGCAACACCTGGCGCATGGCGAGCGAGGCGATCGCGCGCGGCGCGAGCGAGCCGCCGTACGCGTTCCTGGTGCCGCCCGGGCAGCACGACCCGGTGGCCGCGGCGCGCCTCGTCGAGCTGCTGCTGCGGCACGGCGTGCGGGTGGAGCGCGCGGCCGGCCCGGTGACCGCGGGCCGCGCCACCTACCCGGCCGGCACCTGGGTCGTCCCCGCCGCCCAGCCCTACCGCGCCTTCCTCCTCTCGGTCCTCCGCCCGCAGCGCTACCCGGAGGTCGTCGCCTACGAAGGCGGGCCCGTGCTGCCGCCTTACGACGTCACCTCCTGGTCCTTTCCGCTGCAGATGGGCGTCGAGGTGGTGGAGGCGGCGGAGCCGCCGCGCGGCGAGGTGCGCGCGGTCGCGGAGGTGGAGTGGCCGGGCGGCGAGGTGGCGGCGGCGGCCGGCGGCTGGCTCATCCCGCACGCCGCCGACTCGGCGTTCCTCGCCCTCAACAAACTGCTCGCCGGCGGCAAGACGGTCTACTGGCTGCGCGAGCCGGCCGCCGGGATCGCGGGCGCCGGCCGCGGCGACCTCTACGTGCCGCGCGACGCGGCCACGCCCGCCGAGCTGACCGCGCTGTCGCGCGAGGCGCGGGTGCCGGTGGCGCCGCTCGCCGCCGCTCCGGCCGGTCCCGCCTATCGCGTGCGGCCGGTGCGCGTCGGGCTCTACAAGCCCTGGGTGGCGAGCATGGACGAGGGGTGGACGCGGTTCCTCCTGGAGCGCTACGGCTTCCCGCTCGAGAGCCTGGAGAACGAAGAGATGCGGAAGGGCGCCTTCCGCGGCAAGGTGGACGTCCTCCTCCTGCCCGACGTCGGCAAGGACATCATCGAGAAGGGCGAGCCCTCGGCGGCCGAGTCGCGCCGCTTCTGGGACCCGCTGCCGCCGCCCTACGCCGGCGGCCTGGGCGAGGAGGGCGGGAAGCAGATCAAGAAGTGGGTGGAGGAGGGCGGGACGCTCGTGGCGCTGGACTCGGCGGCCGAGTACGTTCTCGACCTCTTCGCGCTGCCGGCGCGCGACGTCCTCGCCAAGGTCTCCGAGGACGACTTCCACGCCCCCGGCTCGACCCTGCGCGTGCGGCTCGACCCGACGCACCCGCTCGCCTACGGCCTGGAGCCCGAGGAGGGGATCTACTTCTCCGACTCGCCGGCCTTCGAGACCGCCCCGACCGACGCCCGCTTCACCCGCCGCCTCGTCGCCACCTACCCCGACGACGCGCGCGACATCCTCCTCTCCGGCTACCTGAAAGGGGGCGAGATGCTCGAGCGGCGGGTCGCGCTCGTCGACTTCACGGTCGGCAAGGGCCGCGTCGTCCTCTTCGCCTTCCGCCCCCAGCACCGCGCGCAGACCCTGCGCACGCTGAAGATGCTGTGGAACGCGCTCTACCTCGGCAAGCTGGAGGAGGTGGAGCTGAAGTAGCTAGCCGGGCTCCGGCTCGACGCCCAGCAGCTCGCGGTCGATACGGTCGAGGACCTCGCGGTCGACCGCCAGGTCGAACTTGCGCGCGAAGTGGTAGCCGCCGGCGAACAGTGCCGGCGCGTCGCTCAGGCGGAGGATGCGTGGCCGGCCGTCGCGTGAGCCGCCGAAGTCGACGAAGCGCAGGTTGTCGTTGCAGAACCGGAAGCGGCCGTCGTTGATCAGCACGGTCTGGGCGAACGCTTCATCGGGGCAGATGGTGCGCTGGAACCAGGCCGCGAGCTTGCCGGTCGAACCGGCCTCCGCCACGCGCTCGGCGCAGGCGCGGCGGAGGGTGGTCCACTGCGAGCCGAAGTAGGCCCTGAAGCCGGAGCGGAAGGGGGAGCCGCGGGCCCGCAGCCCCAGCCGCGGCCCATAGGTGAGGTGGACGTGGAAGATCCGCTGCAGATGGTTGAGCGGTTGCAGCTCGCGCAGCAAGCGCTCCCGGCCGGGCAGCTCGCGATACTGATAGTGGTAGCGCAGCCGCCCCCGGTGGCGCCTGCCGTCCGGGCTCGCGGCCTCCGCCGCCCGCCACGTCAGGTAGCCGTCGTAGTCGCTGGCCGCGAGCTCCGCTGCGCAGGTCGCCAAGGGTCGCACGGGGTAGTCCTGCCCCGACAGATAGACGAGCCAGTCGTAGCCAACGCCTTCGCGGCGCAGGAGCTCGACGGCGTCGAAGTAGGGCTCGAGAAGCGACCACGAGCCCCGCTCGGCCTTGCGGCGGTGCCGGAAGCTCAACGCTCCCAAGCGCTCGAGATCGCGCCGCGGGAGCGGCTCCGCGGTCGGGCAATGCCCGACCACCAGGGCGGCGTCCGGGTCGTCGCGCCGGAGGGCGGCAAGCAGCCGTACGACCTGGGCCACGCGGCCGTGGCTCTGGACGAAGTAGGCGACGCGCACCGCTCACCAGTCTGGCACGTGCGGGCGTCCCGGCGTGGCCTTCACCGGACGCCCACCGGGGGCGGCCCGAGGCCGCGGAGGGAGGTGGAGCTGAAGTAGCCCAGCAGCTCGCGGTCGATGCGGTCGAGCACTTCGCGGTCGACGGCGAGGCGGCGGAGCGGGGGACCATGCCCCACCCAGAGCCCATTGACTTCTGGCTATTTACTGGACTAAGCTCCACATTAGGTTGCAGAATCGATCTGCAGTACCAAGCCAAGAAAGGAGTTCTGATGTTCAAGAAAGCACTGAGCATGGCGTTTCTATTCGTCGCGATGGTCGGCCTGGCCAGGGAAGGTCGCGCGACCGCGATACCGGGGGCCAAGTCATACCATGGGCCCGGAGTCGCTGCTTACAACAACCTCATCTATGTCACCTATATCCGTACTTCGGACAGTCGGCTCGTGTATCAGACTACGACGACTGGTACCAATTGGTCCGGCGAGGTCCTGATCCCGCTGGGCACGACGCCGAAGAGCAAAGTCTCAGCGGCCACGTACAACAACCGCATGTATATCTTCTACCCCAAATCTTCTGGCACCAGCCTCCACTATCGCTACCTGGATTCTTCCGGGAGCTGGTCCGGCGAGGGCCAGATCGTTGGAGCCTCGACCGACGACGGACCGGGGCTGGCAGTCTTCAACAATCTCCTCTACATCTTCTGGGAGACGGCAGGCTCTTCCAGCGATCGAATTCGCTTCGCGACGTTGAATACCAGCAACGTACAGTCTGGCGTCTCGATCGTGCCTTTCGGCTTAACCTTCCGCGGTCCCGGAGCGGCGGTCTTCAACAACAGGATCTACCTTTCCTACTCGGGGACAAACGGGGGGGCCGAGAACGGCCACAATATCTACTACGGCTACATGGATATCAACGGGATTTGGTATGGTGACTGGAGACCTACAGGAGACCCGCGTACCAAGACAGGCCCGGCACTGGCTCCACTCGGCACCGAACTGTGGTGGATGTACGAAGCCAAGGAGCCCGGCAACGCGCACTGCTATTCCAAGCGGCTCAATACGCTCGGGCAGTGGACGGCGGAAGTCGACATTTGGCCCGCCGGCAGCGACACGCGTGTCAATGCGACGACTTACAATAACAAGATCTGGTTGGTAGGTGGGCTCAACTTCTTCAACGACCCCAATAGCGTTCAGTTCTTCCTCCTACCTTAAGCCACCCGCAGCCGGTGCGGTGCTAATAGATGCCTGCCGTCTCGCTCCACCCGGAGGCGGCAGGCTCTTTCGCACGGAGTCCAAGGACGGTCAGCGGGCGGGCCGCAGGGTCGCGGCGCGGCCGAGCCGGCGCGCCGCCCGCCGCATCGGGAGCGGCAGGCGCCGGCCGCGCCTCCCGGCGGCGAGCGCCGGGATGGTGCCGAAGAGCAGCTCGGCCCAGCGCGGCAGGATCGCCCCGGCGGTGAACTCCGCGGCGCGGGCCCGCCCGTTCTCCACCATCGCGGCGTAACGCGCCGGCTCGGCGAGGAGGCGCTCGACCGCGGCCTCCGCCTCGGCACGCGAGGCGACCTCCAGGTAGTCGAGCGGCGAGCGGCGGAGCTCGCGGTAGGCGACCTCGGGGCCGAGGAGCGCCGGCACCCCGGCCAGCCAGGCGTTGAACAGCTTGCTCGCCGGCTTCGAGCGCCAGAGCGCGCGGTCGGGGGGGCGCACCGCCACCACCAGGTCGAGCGTCCGGTAGTCGGGCCAGTCGAGCGGCAGCGCGTCGGTCGCCGCGCCGGCGAACTCCACCGAGTCCACCACCCACTCGATGCCGCGCGCGGCCAGAAAGTCGCGCCAGGCCGGCGCGCGGAGGGCGGGGTGGAGGTTGGCGTCGAACCCCTTGTAGCCGGCGCGCTCGAGGCGGCTGCCGCGCGTGGGATCGCGCGGCAGGAGCCCCGGCTGCGGCCAGTGCGGCAGCGCGAAGCGGCGGCGGCCGTCGGCGAAGCGGCCGTTCTGGACGATCTCGAAGTCGGCGGCGAGCGGCTCGCGGTTGTCGGCACGGACGCCGACGAGGACGGCGTCCCCGAGGGCGCGGCCGGCGGCGCACAGCTCCCGCTCGTGCTTGGCGTGGAAGACGACGACGCCCGCCGCCGGCGGAGTGCCGGCCAGGCGCACCGGCCAGCCGGCGCGGGCGAGGCGCAGGTAGGCCTGCAGCACCCAGGCCCGCTCGCCGCGCTGGAACTCCCACCAGTCGCGGTCGGGATCGACGCGCGCCAGCCGCTCGAGGTCCCGCTCGCCGGCGAGGAAGAAGGTCACCTCCACGCGCGCGCCCGCCTACCAGGCAGCCGGTGCATCAGCCGCCTGGCTCGATCCCCAGCAGCTCGCGGTCGATGCGATCGAGGACCTCACGATCCACGGCGAGGTCGAATTTCCGCGCGAAGTGCCAGCCGCCCGCGGCGAGGAGGGGGAGGTCGGCGACCGTCAGCGTGCGCGGGTGTCCCTTCCAGGCGTTCGTGTAATCAATGTAGCGGAGGTCGTCGTTGACGAGCGCGAAGCGGCTCGCGTTGACCAGCACGGTCTGCACGATCGATTCCTCGGGCGCCACGGTGCCGCGGTAGTGCGCCTCGACCTCCTGGTGCTCGGCGAGGAAATCGCGGAGGTAGAGGGCGACGCGGCGCCGCAAGGAGAACCAGGTCCGGCCGCCGTAGCAGCGAAAGCCGTCGCGGAACGGCACGTGCGGCGTGCGGACGCCGAGGTAGGCGCCGTAGGGAAGATAAAAGTGGATCGGCAACACGCGCGTCAGGACCCGCAGAGCGCGCAGCGCCGGCTCGGCGCGGTCGGGCAGCCGCTTGTAGCGATACCAGTAACGGTGGCGCGCCTTGCGCCGGGACCAAGGACTCTCGGGCGACTCGACGTCCCACCAGCTGATGAAGCCGTCGGACCGCGTGGTGCCGAGGAAGGCTTCGATCTCCGCGACTGGCTTGACCGGGTAGTCCTGCGCGGTGAGGTTGACGAGCCAGTCGTACTCCAGTCCCTCGCGTTCCAGTCGATCGATACTCTCGAGGTAGGGCTGCGCCTGACAGGAGAAGCTCGCCCGCACCTGCGGCCCGGTGGACCGGAAGAGGTGAGTATCGGGCAGCGCGGCGAGTGGCGCCCAGTCGAGGGCGCAGCCCGCGGAGTCGTGGTGGACGACGATCCGCCCGCGCTCCGAGCCGCGGCGCAGGGTGCGCACCAGCCGCACGATCTGCTCCGGGTCGCGATGGCTCTGGATGAAGTAGCAGACGCGCGGGGTCACAGGCGCAGGGCCGGCCGCGCGAGGCGGTGGAGGAGGGCGTCGTAGTCGTCGAACGACGGCACCACCGGCTCGGCCGCCGGAGACGGGTCCAACAGTAGGAGAGTCACTAAAGCGGATTCTACGGCTTCGCGAATGCGGCGTGCCTGCGCACGGCATGCCCCGCCCCGGCGAGGGCGGCCAGCGCCGCCTCGAAGTCGGCGGCGCGGACGATCGAGAGCTCCTCCGCCGTGCGGGTGATCGAGACCAGCGCGCCGTTTCCGCCACCCGCCCACTCCGGCACCGCCGCGTCCGGCCCGAGCCGCACCACGGCGAAGCTCTCCGGCAGCAGCACCAGCTCTAGGCGGCGCTCAGCCAAAGGATTGCCTCTCACCACCCGGCGCGACGCTCATGCGCGGGCGGCGAGCCGCTTGGGAGCGACGAGCCGATAGCTAGGGCGCGGGTGGACTGGACCGGCCGGAGCCCGTACTGGGTCGCGTCTGCGGGCGGTGGGGGATCAGGCATGCGCTCGCTCCTCGCCGGCAGCGGAACGGTCACTGCTCTTCCGCTTTGACTGACCCGTGGAGACGTTTCTCAGCGGCCCGCTCCCTCGCGCGCCGCGGCGCGGAGCATGGCGTCGAGGCTCTTCTCGACGTCCTCGTCGGTCGTGGCCCAGGACGAGACGCTGATGCGCATGGCGGTGCGGCCCTGCCAGACGGTGCCGCCGCACCAGCAGGTGCCGTCCTCCTGGATGGCGGCGACGACGCGCTCGGTCGTCGCGGGCGGGCCGAAGGCGACCAGCACCTGGTTGAGCACGACCTCGTTGAGCACCTCGTGCCCGGCGGCCGCGAGCCCTGCGGCGAAGCGCCGCGCCTGCCGGCAGTTGCGCTCGACCAACTCGGCCACCCCGGAGCGGCCGAGCGCGCGCAGCGCCGCCCACACCTCGACGCCGCGCCCCCGCCGCGACAGCTCGGGCGTGAAGTCGGAGGGGTTGCGCTCGGCGGTCGGCAGGTAGGCGGCGCGCACCGCCATCGCCGCGCGCAGCGCCTCGGGGTCGCGCGCGAAGGCGAGCCCCGAGTCGTAGGGCACGTTGAGCCACTTGTGCGCGTCGGTGGCCCACGAGTCGGCGTCGCCGAAGCCCGCCGCGAGGTGGGCGAGCCGGTGCGAGGCCGCGGCCCAGAGCCCGAAGGCGCCGTCCACGTGCACCCAGGCGCCCGCCTCCCGGGCGCGCGGCACGATCTCGGGGGCCGGATCGAAGGCGCCGGTGTTGACGTTGCCTGCCTGCAGGCAGACGATCGCCGGTGGCGCCAGGCGCGGCATGGCGTCGGCGCGCATCCGCCCCTGGCCGTCCACCGGCACGGTCACGACGCGCGCGCGGCCGAGCCCGAGGAGGCCGAGCGCCTTGTGGACCGTGGGGTGCGCCTCCTCGCCCACCACCACGGTGACCGGCGGCGCGCCGAAGAGGCCGTCCGCCTCGACGTCCCACCCCGCCTGCCGCAGCACCGCGTGGCGGGCGGCGGCGAGGGCGGTGAAGTTGGCGACGGTGGCCCCGGTCACGTAGCCGCCGCCGGTGCCGGGCGGGAGGCCGAGGAGATCGACCAGCCAGCCGAGCGCGATGCGCTCCAGCTCCGAGGTCGCCGGGGTGATCGCCTGCAGCCCGGTGTTCTGGTCCCACGCCGTCGCCAGCCAGCTCGCCGCCACGGTCGCGGGCAGCGCGCCGCCGATGACGAAGCCGAAGAAGCGTCCGCCCGCCATGCCCATGGTCGCCGGCGAGCCCACCTCGTCCAGGAGCCGCAGCACCTCGGCGGCAGCGGTCGGTCCCGCGGGCATGGCGGTGTCCCACGCCGCGAGGCCGCGCACCGCCGCGGGCGAAGGCGCCACCCCGCGGGCGGCCAGCCCGTCGAGGTAGCGCGCCGCGCGGGCCGCGGTGTCTTGTAGCAGGTCCGGCGTGGGCTCCGGCGTCTCGGGCGCCATCTCCCTAGCCTACAACTCGGCGCCGGGCGCCAGCGCGTGCCCCGCTCCGGCGAGGGCCGCGAGCGCGCGCTCGAGGTCGGCCGCGCGGACGAGGAGGTAGTCGGTGTCGTAGGTCGAGAGGGCGAAGAGGCTGACGCCGGCCGCGGCGAGGGGGCCGGCGAGCGCGGCGAGGACGCCGACGGCGGAGAAGTCCAGCGGCCCCCGGACGCGGAGGCCGTGGAAGCCGCGCTGCGCCGGCAGGCCGGAGGGCACCGCGGTTTCGGGGCAGACGATCGACAGCTCGTCCGCGGTGCGCGTCACCGACACGAGGGCGCCGCCCCGCGCCCACTCCGGGACGGCGGCGTCCGCCGCGAGGCGCACGACGGCGAAGCGCTCGGGGAGGACGTCGAGGACCAGGGAATGGGGCACGAACGTCAGTCGAGCGCGTCCTTCGCCCTGCGGACCCAGCCCGGGGCCGAGTCGGTCCGCTGGCGCAAGATCAGGTTGAGCTGCGCCGTGTGGTGCTGGACGTGGCGCAGGTTGTACAGCATCAGCTCCGCGACGCTGAATTCGCCCGCGGGGAACGTGCGGCGCTCGCGCGCTTTCTCGTCGGTCAGCGCCGCGATCGCCGCCCGGCACTTGGCGCGGCCGTGCACGAGGTAGGCGCGCAGCTCGGCCTTCGTGTACGGCCGCTCCGGCAGCACCCCCGCCGGGTCCAGCTCGTCGAGCGTGAACGGCGCCGGCGGCGCGAACCCCTCGGCCGAGTCGGCGAGGTAGTAGTCGAGGAAGAAGAGGGTGTGGAAGACGAGGTACCAGAACTCCGGCCGCTGCGAGCGGTCGCCCCACAGCGCCTCGGGACAGACGTCCATCGCGTTCTCGAGCATGTCGATCGCGGCCCCGAACTGCGGCCAGAGGATCGCCCACTCGCGCTTCACGGCTCGCAGGGCTGCCGCGGGCTAGTCCGGGCTGTCGAGGACTTCGCGGACTTTGGCGAGGAGGATGCGGCCGGTGAAGGGCTTCTTGAGCAGGGGCACGTCCTCACGGACGAGGGTGCCGCTGCCCTCTTCGGTGAGGCCGGCCGGGTAGCCGGTGGCGAAGAGGACCTTCATCTCCGGGCGCTGGAAGCTGAGGCGGTCGGCGAGCTCGACGCCGCTCATGCCGGCCATCAGGACGTCGGTGACCATGAGGTGGATCGGCCCGCGGTGCCCTTGCGAAAGGGTGAGCGCCTGGGCGGCGTCGGCGGCGTCGAGCACCTTGTAGCCGCGGTTCGCGAGGATCTCGGCCAGCGGCTTGCGCACGTTCTCCTCGTCCTCGACGAGGAGGATCGTCTCCCACTCCTGCCCGCGCGCGCCGCGCTCCGGGTTGGCCTCGGCCTGCCCCTCCTCTTCGGCCGAGGGGAAGTAGAGGAAGAAGCTCGTCCCCCTCCCGGGCGCGCTCTCGACCAGCACGTCGCCGCCGCTCTGGATGACGATGCCGTAGACCGTCGAGAGCCCCAGCCCGCTCGCCTCGACCCCCACTTTGGTGGTGAAGAACGGCTCGAAGGCGCGGGTGCGCACCGCGTCGTCCATGCCGCGCCCGGTGTCGGTGACCT
>DASWHY010000658.1:0-1816 GCA_036397955.1 Thermoanaerobaculia bacterium
GGCGCTGCGCCAGGGTGCGATCGTGGCGCTCGTCGGCCTGGTCGGCGGCTTCCTCACGCCGGCGCTCGTCGGCACCCCCGATCCGGACGCGCGCGTCGTCTTCGGCTACCTGCTGCTGCTCCAGGCGGGGCTCCTGGCGGCGGCGCGCCGGCGGCGCTGGCCCTGGCTGCCGGAGCTGGCGCTCGCCGGCGGCCTGCTCTGGGTCCTCGCCTGGCTGGCGGGGGCCTTCGCGCCCGGCGACGCGCTCTGGCTCGCGCTGTTTCTCGTCGGGATGGTGGCGGCGGTCGTCGTCGTCCAAGGCGCCGGCGGCGGCCCGGAAGCGAGCTGGCGGCAGCCCGCGCTCGCCGCGGCGGGCGGCGTAATGACCATGGCGCTGGTGACCGCCCGCGCCGATCACACGCCGCGCGAGTGGGCGTTCCAGGGGGTGCTGGTGGCGGCCTGCCTGGTGCTCGCCCGGATGCGAGACGAGCTGCATGGCCTCGCCTGGCTGGGGACGGGCGCGGCCTTCGCCCTGCTCGCCGTTTGGGGGTACGACGCGAGACCGGAGCAGGAAGCGCGGTTCTTCTGGACCGCGCTGGCCATCGGCGGTCTCTGCGCCGCCGGCAGCTACGCGGCGCATTTCGGCACCGTCCGCCCGGCGCGCTGGACGACCCTCTCCGCCACCTCCGGCCTCGCCTTCTTCGTCCTCGCCTGGGCGGCGGTCGAAGGCCGGTCCTTCGGGCTCTCCTGGAGCGCCCTGGCGCTGATCGCGGCCGCCCTCTATCTCGTCGCGGCGATGCCCGTCGCACGCCGGCGCGCCCGCACTGCCGACGCCGAGGAAGACGCCCTCGGCGCCGCCCTCGCCGCGCTGGCCGTGGCGGTGACCGCCTTCTTCAGCCTCGCGGTGGCGCTCGAGCTGGAGCGCGCATGGTGGACCGTCGCCTGGGCGCTCGAGGTGCCGGCGCTCGTCTGGCTCGCCGGGCGCTTCCGCCTGCCGGTGCTGCGCCAGCTCGCCGCGGCACTCGCCGTCGGCGTCGCCGTCCGCCTGCTGGCGAACCCCGAGGTGCTGAGCTACCCGATCGGCACCCGACCGGTGTTCAACTGGCTGCTCTACGGCTACGGCCTGCCGCTGCTGGCGTTCCTCGCCGCCGCGGCGCTGGCGCGGCGCGATCGCACCTTCGGCCCCGGCCGGCTCGCACCCGGTCTCGAGACGATCGCCGCCGCGCTCGCCTTCACGCTCGTCACCCTGGAGGTGCGGCAAGGCTTCCACCCGGCGCGGCTGGCGGCGGGGGAGCTGGGCCTCGTCGAGTGGGCGACCTACACCGTCGCCTGGCTGCTCCTCGGCTTGGCGCTCCTCGCCGCCGGCGGGCGGTTGGCCTTCGAGCGCCTCGAGCAAGGGGGCGCGCTGATCGCCGGCCTCGGGCTGCTGGGCGCCGTGGGCGGCTCCGGGGTCGCGGGCAACCCGCTCTGGAACCACGAGGCGGTGGGCGCCACGCCGGTCGTCAACTTCCTACTCTGGATCTACGGCGCCCCGGCCGTGCTGGCGGCGGTCGCCGCCCGCGCGTTCCGGCGCCGCGGCGAGGACGGCCTGGCGACGGCGAGCGAGGGCGGCGCCCTCGTCCTGCTCTTCCTGCTCGTGACCCTCGAAGTGCGCCAGGCCTACCACGGCACCTGGCTCGACGGCGGCGCGCCGAGCCTCGCCGAGTGGGGGAGCTACGTCGTGGCCTGGATGCTCGTGGGGCTGGGACTCCAGGCGGCGGCGCGGCGCCTGCCTTGGCGCAGCTTGGACGACGGCAGCGTGCTCTTCATTCTGCTCGGCCTCGGCACGGCGGTCGTG
>DASWHY010000659.1:0-4598 GCA_036397955.1 Thermoanaerobaculia bacterium
CAGCGGATCGAGGAAGAGGGTGTCGAGCGCCTTCTTGCCGAGCCGTGTTCCGCTGTACATCGCGGTGACAAACCGACTGTCGCGTGGGAGCGCCCGCACCCGGACGTGAGGAAGCGGCGCCGGGCCGCGGGAGAAGAGCACCGGCTCGACGCCGTGCCGCTCGGCGAGCGCCGTTGCGAGCTCGACGACGAACGCCTCCGCCCCGCGCTCGACGACCCCGATCCCCGGCATCACGAACGCGACCTTCACGCGCTCTCCGTGGCCGCGGCCGCCGCCGGCGCGGCGAAGAGCCGCCGCAGCGGCCCGGCGAAGCGAGCGAGGAGGAGGAGCCCGGCGATCGCCGCCGCCGCTGCGGACGCCGCGAGGCGCGTCCAGGAGCCGTCGGGGAAGAGCCAGGCCGCGGCGAGGAAGAGCGGCAGCGGCAGGAGGTAGACGAGCAGCAGGTCGCCGGTGAGCCGCCAGAAGAGCGGGCCGCAGACGCGCGCCACGCGCCAGGCCATCAGCAGGTTGCCGAGGAGGAGGTAGTTGGCCCACGCCATCCCCGGCGCGCCCATGGCGCGCGTCAGGAGCGCGCCGAAGCCGACGAGGGAGAGGAGATTCAGTCCGACGACCGCGAGCCAGGCACGGTCCTGGCCTTCGACTTTGAGCAGCTCGCCGCCGAGGCGCGAGTAGGGGTCGGTGAGCGGCACGAAGCAGAGGATCTGGAGGAGCGGCACCGCCGGGCGCCAGTTCTCGCCGATCAGGATTTTCAGCAGCACGACCTCGGCGTTGAAGAAGAGGAAGTAAGCGGCGAGGGTCTCGAGCGCCAGGATCGACACGGTGCCGTAGCGGTAGGCGCCGAGGTAGCGCGTGCGGTCGCCGCGGTACTCGACGAGCGCCGGGTAGAGGACGCGGGCGATCGCCGGCAGCACCAGCTCCTGCAGGCGGAACCCCCAGTCGCGCGCCTTGCCGTACTGGCCGACGACGTAGGCGCCGCCGCCGAAGGCGCCGAGGACGAAGCGGGCGACGTAGGGCACCGGCAGGGCGAGGAGGGCGATGGCGAAGAGCAGGAGGCTCTTGCGCACCAGGGCGAGCGCGCGGCCCGGCTCGCGCTCGAGCGGGATCCGCCCCCAGGCGCGCCGCCAGAGGAGCGCGGCGAAGAGCGCGCCGCTCGCGAGCTGCCCCCAGACCAGCGCCCACACTCCCCAGCCCTGCGCCGCGAGCGCGATCCCCACCACGGCGAAGGCGAGGCCGCGCAGGATCTCCGGCCCGACCAGCCGCCCCACCTCGAGGCGCCGCTCGAAGAAGACCTTGGGGACGACGGCGAGCCCGTCGAGCAGCACGAAGAGCGCGTAGAGGCGGAGCACCGCCGGCAGCCCGGGATCGAGCGGCGCGAAGAGCCCGGCGCCGAGTGCCAGGGCGGCGGTGATGAGGACCGACGAGCTCGCGATCCAGGCGAAGGCGGCGCCGTAGGACTGCCGCTCGTCGCGCACCAACTGGTAGGGGAGCCCGAGGTCGCGGAAGATCCCGGCGACGACGACGATGCCGAGCGCGAGGTCGAAGAGCCCGTGCCCGGCGGGCAGGATGAGCCGCGCCAGCGCCAGGTCGGCGACCGCCCGGATCGCTACCCGCCCGAGCTGGCTGCCGTAGGCGGCGAGCGTCGAGGCGACGACGCGCTGCTCTGTCGAGCTCATCCGTGGAACTCTGTCCGGCGGTTCATTCCGGCCAAGCGTCCAATACCGCCCGGTACCAGGCCCGCTTGAAGGCGACGACCCCGGGCAGCGCGTGGAGCGAGGTCAGGAGCCGGGGGTGGCGGAGGAAGATGGCGAGCGCCGAAGCGACCGCCTTCACCGGCGCCGCCCGCGCCAGCCGCTCGCGGCTCGCCCAGGTCGGCCCGGTGCCGAAGGCCTCCGGGTGGCGCGCGCGGAAGCGATGGAAGTGCGCGCCGTACCAGGCCGCGTGCGCCTCCACCTCCGCGCGATTCCCCCGCACCCCCGCATGCTCCACGAGCGCCTCCGGCACGAACGCGGTCGCCAACCCAGCCCGCCGCGCCCGCAGCACCCAGTCGTGGGCCTCGCTCGTCGTCAGCGTCTCGTCGAACGACCCCACCGCCTCCCAAGCCGCCCGCGTGCACGCCAGGTTCAAGCTCCCCAACGGCCGCCGCGTGTCCCGCTCCGCCGGCCGATCCGGCAGCAGCTCATGAAACGAAGCAATGTTGTCCGCCAGCGCCCACCGCCCCCCGCGCCGCGAGAAAGTCACCGCCCCCCCCGCCACCGGCGCCCGCTCCAACCCCGCATCGAGCCCCGCGAGCCATCCCGGAAGCGGCAGACAGTCCGCATCCGTAAAAAAAATCCGCTCCCCCCGCGCCTCAGCCACCCCCAAGTTCCGAGCCGCCGCCGGATTGAGCTGCGCCTCCGTCTCCACGAACCGCACCGACCCATCCCGCGGCACGAGCCCATGCGAGTCCCGCCCCACCACCAGCACTTCAACGTCCTCCCCACTCGCCCTCAGCCCCTCCAACGTCCTCTTCACGTAGAGAGAATCCAGGCAAGGGACCACAACCGACCGAGTCATAGGGCGGGGGAGAGAGCGTCGGGGGGCTTCCGGCGGGAAGCTCTGAGCCAGCGCCGGCAAGCCCCATCGCAGGCCGCAACCGAAGACGCGCGCAGCGAAGCGCAGGCGCGCGCCTCAGATCGTGCAGGCCAACAACGCGCGCGCCGGTTCCCGCCGGAAGCCCCCCGACGCTCCCGGGGGTGCGCGCCGTTTCCCGGCGGGGCGCCCCCCGACACCGGCCCGGCGGTCAGGATCTCGCCCGCCGCTCGCGCATCGTCCGCGCCCAGTGCTGCGGCCGCAGCGCCTTGATCTTGGCGATCCGCTCCTCCGCCACCCTCTCCGCCGCCTCATGCGTAGGCACCCCCTCGGCCCCCGCGATCTCGAACACCCGCATCAGATTCAAGTAAATCCCCCGCGTCATCCGCATCGCCCGCTCACGGTTGTATCCCGTCAGCTCGTTGTAGACATTCATCAACCCGCCGGCGTTGATCACGAAATCCGGCGCGTAGAGAATCCCCCGCTCGTGCAGCGCCCGCCCGTCCCGCGCCTCGTCCGCGAGCTGATTGTTGGCGCCCCCCGCCACCACCGCGCAGCGCAGCTTCGGGATCGTCTCCTCGTTGAGCACCGCCCCCAGCGCGCAAGGCGCCAGCACGTCGCACTCCACCTCCAGGATCTCGTCCAGGCCGACCGGCTCCACGCCGTGCTCGGCGCGCGCCCGCGCCACCCGCTCGGGATCGATGTCCGAGCCGAAGACCTTCGCCCCCTCCTGCCGCAGGTACGAGGCGAGATGCGAGCCGACGTTCCCCAGCCCCTGCACCGCGACCGTGCGCCCGGCGAGCGCCGCCTCGCCCCACCGCCGCTGCGCCGCCGCCTTCATCCCCTGGAGGACGCCGTAGGCGGTGACCGGCGAAGGATCGCCGCCGCCGCCGTGGGCCGGCGAGACGCCGGTCACCCAGGCGGTCTCCGAGAGGATCAGCTCCATGTCCTCGGTGTCGGTGCCGACGTCCTCGGCGGTGATGTAGAGGCCGCCGAGCGAGTCCACGTACTGGCCGAAGGAGCGGAAGAGGGCCTCCGACTTGTCGTGCTTCGGGTCAGCGAGGATGACTGCCTTGCCGCCCCCCAGGTTGATGCCCGCCGCGGCCGCCTTGTAGGTCATGCTCCGCGACAGGCGCAGGACGTCGATCAGCGCCTCGTCCCAGGAGGCGTAGGGCCACATCCGCACCCCGCCGAGGCCCGGCCCCAGCACCGTCGAGTGCACCGCGATGATCGCCTGCAGGCCGACCTCGGGGTTGGAGCAGAAGAGCACCCGCTCGTGTCCCATGTCGGCCAGTTGTCGGAAGAGTTCCATGAGGCCCCCTCGCGGCGCGGTGGATCGGGCCGTTTACTCTAGCTCGGTCAGCAGCATGGCGGCGACGACCAGCGCGCCGCCGAGGAGCAGCGACACGCTCCAGCGCTCGACGCCGAGGGCGATGGAGATCACGGCGGCGAAGACGGGCTCGAGGGTCAGGATGACGCCAGTCTCGATGGCGTCGAGGTGGCGCTGGGCGTAGAACTGCCCGAGGAAGGCGAGGGCGGTGCAGAAGACGCCGGTGATGAGGACGGCGGGGATGGCGAAGCCGCCGAAGTCGCCGCGCGTCGGCGGGTCGAGGAGGAGCGAGGGCGCGGAGAGGACGGCCGCCACGAGCAGCGCGACGACGATGAGCGGCGCCATCGGGTGGCGGCGCACCGCGCGGCCGACGAGCACGACGTACCCGGCGAAGACGGCGGCGCAGCCGATCGTCAGCGCGTCGCCGCGGTTGAACGGTGCGCCTCCCGCCTCCGGCCGGTAGAGCACCCAGAGCCCGGCGGCGGCGCAGAGGGTGCCGGCGATCGGCCCGAAGCGCGGCCGGTAGGCGCCGGCGGCCAGCCCCACGATCGGGACGAAGATGACGGAGAGACCGGTCAGGAAGGCCGAGCGCGACGGCGTCGTCCAGAGCAGGCCGGAGGTCTGGAGGACGAGGCCGGCGAAGAGGACGGTGCCGATGACCACACCGTCCCGCCCTAGCTCGCGGCTCCAGCCGCGGCGG
>DASWHY010000660.1:0-4996 GCA_036397955.1 Thermoanaerobaculia bacterium
CACGCGCGCGCCGAGGAGAGCCTCAAGCGCGCCGTCGCCCTCTACCCCGAGACCTTCCTCCCCAACTTCAGCCTCGGCGCGGTCTACGCCAGCCAAGGGAACCTGTCGAAGGCGGTGCTCTTCCTCGAGCGCGCGGTCAAGGTGGACTCGGTGCCGCAGGCGCGCTTCCTCTTGGGGAGCTGCCTCTACGAGATGGGGCGCCTGTCGCAGGCCATCGTCCACCTGCAGGAGGCGGTGCGGCTCGACCCGGCGTTCGAGGAGGCCCACCACCTGCTCGGGCTCACCTACCTCGACCGGCACTGGAACCGCAAGGCGCTCGACGCCTTCCGCCGCGCCCAGCGGCTCAACCCGAAGAAGCTCCAGTACGAGGACCTCGTCCGCTACCTCTCGGGGCAGGCCGGCGGACCGCTGCCGCAGGTGCAGGGCGAGGCCTCCTCCTGGCTGCACAAGGGGGAGGAGGCGCTCAAGCGCGACAACCTCAAGCTCGCCTTGACCTGCTACCGCCGGGCGCTGTCGCTCGAGCCTGACAACCCGACGCTGCTCATGTCCTACGCCCTCCTCTGCCTCCACCTCGACCGCAGCCAGGAGATCGAGCTGGTGACGCAGAAGGTGCTCGACCTGAAGCCCGGCGAGATGCTCGAGGCCACCGCCACCGCCGCGCTCATCGAGTCGCTGCGCAGCCAGGGGAAGTACCGCGAGGGCAACCGCGTCGGCCGCCGCCTCCTCGACGAGGGGCGCTCGAGCTTCGCCAAGTCGATCGCCTATTACGAGATGGCCTACAACTTGGCGGAGATGGAGGAGGACCTCGACGAGGCCCTCGACTTCGCGCGCCGCGCCGTCGAGCACTCGCCCGAGGAGCTCAAGCAGTTCCCGCTCGCCGCCCTCGGCTGGGTGCACTACAAGCGCAAGGAGTTCGACAAGGCGATCGACTTCCTGTCGCGGTCGAGCGAGCTGGGGCCGACCTCGACGACCCTCACCCACCTCGGCATGGCGCTCCTCGCCTCCGGCGAGGAGGACCGGGCGCGCAACGTCCTCGCCCACGCGCGGACGCTCGGCGGCGGCCGCGGCGAGGGGCTCGAAGAGAAGATGATGGAGTGGATGAAGGACTCGACGCGCCTCCTCGAGCGGGTCCGCCGCGGGCAGCGGAAATGAGCTGCTGACGCATGCGTTGGAGCCGCTACTACCTCTACACCACCCGCGAGGTGCCGAACGACGCCGAGGTCGTGAGCCACCAGCTCATGGTCCGCGCCGGCATGATCAAGAAGCTGGCGGCGGGCATCTACACCTACCAGCCGTTCGGCTGGCGCAGCGTGTGGAAGCTGATGGCGATCGTGCGCCGCGAGATGGACGCCGCCGGCGCCATCGAGCTGTCGATGCCGGCCATCCAGCCGGCCGAGCTCTGGCTGGAGTCGGGGCGCTGGCAGCGCTACGGCAAGGAGCTGCTGCGCATCAAGGACCGCCACGAGCGCGACTTCGCCTTCGGCCCGACGCACGAGGAGGTCGTCACCGACATGGTGCGCCGGGAGCTCAAGAGCTACCGCCAGCTCCCGGTCAACCTCTACCAGATCCAGACCAAGTTCCGCGACGAGATCCGCCCGCGCTTCGGCCTGATGCGCGGGCGCGAGTTCCTGATGAAGGACGCCTACTCCTTCCACGCGAGCGCCGAGAGCCTGGAGGAGGCCTACCAGGCGATGCGCGAGACCTACGAGCGCATCTTCGAGGCCTGCCAGCTCGACTACAACGTCGTCGAGGCGGACACCGGGACGATCGGCGGCTCCGCCTCGCACGAGTTCATGGTGGTGGCCGAGACCGGCGAGAGCGCCGTCGTCCGCTGCCCCAAGTGCGGCTACGCGGCGAACGTCGAGAAGGCGGAGACGCGGCGCATCCCGCTGGCGCCGGCGCGAGGCGTGAGTGCGACCCCCGAGCTGCGCGAGGTCTCCACCCCCAACGTCACCTCGATCGAGGAGGTCTCCACTTTCCTGGCGATCCCGCCCGCGGGCCTGGTCAAGACGCTGATCTACGAGACCGAGAAGGGCTTCGTGGCGGTGGCGATCCGCGGCGACCGCGAGGTCAACGAGGTCAAGCTCGCCAACTTCCTCGACGTCCAGCACCTAGCGCTGGCGAGCGACGAGAAGGTGCGCGAGGCGACGAGCGCGCCGGTCGGGTTCGCCGGGCCGGTCGGGCTGCCGCCGGAGCTGCGGCTGGTCGTCGACCCGACGGTGCCCGACCTCGCCTGCTTCGCCTGCGGCGCCAACAAGGCCGACGCCCACCTGACCGGCGCCGTCTGGGGCCGCGACGTCGGGCGCGGTGAGGCCGCCGACGTCGTGCTGGTCGGCGGCGGCGACCCCTGCCCGCGCTGCGACGGCACTCTCGAGCTCTTCCGCGGCATCGAGGTCGGGCACATCTTCAAGCTCGGCACCAAGTACTCCGAGGCGATGGCCTGCAACTTCACTGACGAGCAGGGCGCCGACTGGCCGATGATCATGGGCTGCTACGGCCTCGGCATCGGCCGCACCGTCGCCGCCGCCATCGAGCAGAACCACGACGCCGACGGCATCGTCTGGCCGCGCCCGCTCGCCCCCTTCGAGGTGCTGCTCATCGCCCTGAACCCCGGCGACCCGGCGGTGCGCGAGACCGCCGAAGGGATCTACGCCCGCCTACGTGAGCAGGGAGTGGACGTCCTCTACGACGACCGCGACGAGCGCCCCGGCGTCAAGTTCAAGGACGCCGACCTGATCGGCCTGCCGGTGCGGCTCGTCGTGGGGGCCAAGTCCCTGGCCGACGGCCGCGTCGAAGTCTCCCTCCGCCGCGACCGCGTCAAGCACCAGGTCCCCGTCGCCGACGCCGTGCCGGCCGCAATCGAGCGGTTGCTCTAGGGCCTACCGGGCCGCTACCAGACGAACAGCAGGTCGAACCGGTTGTCCGAGAGGGCGCCGGCGTGGTTGTAGCAGCGCACGCTGGCCGACAAGTTGGCGCCGCCCGTGGTCCAGTTCACGACCTTGCACTGGTCGGCGTCCTCGCCGCCATAGGCGGTGACCTGCACGTGCCCGCCGGGGCCCCAGGAGCCGCTCCCTCCGAACAACGCGCCGCCGCCCACGCCCTTGCAGGTCACGGTGTAGGTTCCGATCGCGGTCCGGGTGACGGTGTTCGCCGCCGCCCTGCCGACCGCGTTGTACGAGTAGACGGTGCTGGGCGTGTAGGGGGTGCCGATCGCCGACGTCCCGTTGTTCGCCCAGACGTAGCACAGCACGTCGCTCCCCCGGCCCGGGTCCGCCTGCGAGGGGAGCGCCCAGCCCACGAGGGCCAGCGCGAAGACACAGACTGCCGCCAGCTTTCCGCTCATGACGAGTTTCTCCTTTCGTGCCTTTCGGCGTCCCTCTCCAGGCGCTGGCGCCCCGGTCGTCGTTACAAGGCCGGCGGGAGAGCGATGGACAGGATGAGGGCGGATAGTACCCTGATCGGCGACCGATTGGACCCCAGCGCGGGCCGCTGGGGCCCATTCGGAAACCATTGATTCCGCAAGCCCTACGGCTCTCTGGCAGCCCCTGTGCTAGAGTTTTCGCTCGTTGATGGCAGACCCTCCGAGTAGCCTTCCTTCCCACGGCCCCGCTTTCGCGCTCGACCCGGTCTGGGCGTTCGTCTTCGCGATCGTCCTCGTCCTGCTCAACGGGTTCTTCGTCGCCGCGGAGTTCGCCCTCGTCAAGGTGCGGGCGACGCAGCTCGACCCGCACGTGCAGGCCGGGGAGCGGCGCGGCAAGGTGGCGCGGCACATGGTGCGGCACCTCGACGCCTACCTCTCGGCGACGCAGCTCGGCATCACGCTGGCGAGCCTCGCCCTCGGCTGGATCGGCCACGGCGCCTTCTCCTGGATCGTCGAGCCGGCGGTGAGGCTCTTCGCCGGCGACAACCCGGCGCTGGTCGACTCGGCGGCCCTCACCCTCTCGTTCCTGGCGATCACCGTCCTGCACATCGTGCTCGGGGAGCTGGCGCCGAAGTCGCTGGCGATCCGCAAGCCGGAATCGACCTCGCTCAACGTCGCCCTGCCGCTCTACGTCTTCTACAAGGCCACCTACCCGATGATCTGGCTGCTCAACCACGCAGCCAACGGACTGCTGCGGCTGGTGCGCATCCAGCCGGTCTCCGAAGGGGAGCTGGCGCACGACGAGGAGGAGCTGCGGCTGCTCCTCGCCGGGGGCGGCGGCGCGCACCTCTCGGACCAGAAGCGCGAGCTCCTCGACAACGTCTTCGAGCTGTCGCACCGGGTGGCGCGGCAGATCATGGTGCCGCGCGCCGACGTGGTCTACCTGTCGACCACCCACAGCCTCGAGGAAAACCTGCGGACCGCCCGCGAGACCGGGCACACCCGCTTCCCGCTCTGCGAGGGGGACCTCGACCACACCGTCGGCGTCATCCACATCAAGGACATCTTCCGCGCCGACCCGCTGCCTTCGGACCTGCGGCAGATCGCGCGCGAGATGGCCTTCGTCCCCGACACCCTGCGCCTCGACCGCCTGCTCAAGCGGATGCGCACCGAGCGCTTCCACATGGCGGCGGTGATGGACGAGTACGGCGGTGTCTCCGGCATCGTCACCCTCGAGACGGTGATCGAAGAGATCGTCGGCCAGATCCAGGACGAGTTCGACGCCCCCGAGAAGCCGGAGCTCGTGCCCGGCGAGGAGGGTGTGTGGGAGGTCTCGGGCGGGATGCTGGTCGTCGAGCTCGAGGAGGCGCTCGGCATCGAGTTCTCCGAGCGCGACGAGGACACGATCGGCGGCGTCGTGCTCTCCGAGCTGGGGCGGCTGCCGGTCCCCGGCGACCGCGTCGAGGTGGGGCCGCTCGAGATCGAGGTCCTCGACGTGCGGCTCAACCGCATCGTCTCGCTGCGCGTCCGCGTCAAGCAGCCGGCGGCCGTCGCCGGCGAAGGCTAGGAGTCCGTCCCGCTGGACGCAGGACGGACAGCACTCCTAGCGATGGATTGGAGCCCGGCGCGAAGGCC
>DASWHY010000661.1:0-1522 GCA_036397955.1 Thermoanaerobaculia bacterium
ACCGGCATCTGGCCCGACATCGACCTCTCGCCGGTGGATAACCAGCGCTCGGTCTCCCGCCGCCACGCCAAGATCTACCGCCGCGGCGCCAAGTTCTTCCTCTCCGAGGAGATCGGCACCGTCAACAACACCTTCCTCAACGGCGCCCGCCTGGAAACCGGCATCCCCGGCGAGCTGAAAGCCGGCGACGAGGTGCGGTGCGGGGTGGTGGCCCTGCGCTTCGAGATCCCGAATTAGCTGCGGCGGCGCGTCGTATCCTTCCCGCGTGCCCCTCACCCCCGACACCCCGCTGACCGCGGTGCGCGGCATCGGGCCGGCGCGGGGGGGGGCGTTTGCTGCGGCCGGATACTTCACGGTCCGCGACCTCCTCTTCCACCTGCCGCACCGTTACGAGGACCGGCGCGCGGTGACGCCGGTGGGCGAGGTGGGCGCCGCGGGCGAGGTGACGGTGCGCGGGCGGCTCCTTGACCTCAAGGCGGTGCGGGTGCGGCGCCGCGGGCTGGCGCTGGTGCGCGGGGCCGTCGAGGACGACACCGGCCGGCTGGCCGTCGTCTGGTTCAACCGCCCCTACCTCACGACCTGGGCCGACTCGGGCGAGGAGTACCTGCTGCACGGACCGGTGCGGGCGACGAAGAGCGGCGCGCTGGCGCTCTTGAACCCCTCCTGCGAGCGCGCCGCCGCGGCGCTCCACGGCGGGCGGATCGCGCCGGTCTACCCGGCGGTGCGCGGTGTCGGCCCCGCGGCGCTTCGGCGCCTCCTGCCGCAGCTCCTCGCCGCCCTCGACCTGCCGCGCCTCGCCGACCCGCTGCCGCCCGACCTCCTCGACCGCCACGGCCTGCCGCCGCTCGCCGAGGCGCTCGCCGTCCTCCACGCGCCGCCCGAGGGTGCAGACCTCGACGCCCTCAACGGCCGCCGCAGCCCCGCCCACCTGCGCCTCATCTACGGCGAGCTGCTGGAGCTCCAGCTCGAGCTCGCCCTCTTGCGCGAGCGCGCGGTGCGTGAGCCGCGCCGCCACCACTACCGGATCGATGACCGCCTGCGGCAGACGGCGCGGGCGGCGCTCCCCTTCAAGCTCACCGCGGCGCAAAAGCGCGTGCTGCGCGAGATCGCCGCCGACCTGCAATCGCCCTACCCGATGCTCCGTCTCCTTCAGGGGGACGTCGGCAGCGGCAAGACGATCGTCGCCGCTCTCGCCCTCCTCATCGCGCTCGAGAACGGCTACCAGGCGGCCTTCATGGCCCCGACCGAGCTGCTCGCCGAGCAGCACTTCGCCGGCTTGGCGCGTCTCCTCGGCGGGCGCTGCCGGATCGGTCTCCTCACCGGCTCGAACCGCGACGCCGGCGCCCTGCGCGAGGCGCTCGCCGCCGGCACGCTCGACCTCGCGGTCGGCACCCACGCGCTGGTGCAGGAGGGGGTGCGCTTCCGCAAGCTCGGCCTCTGCGTCATCGACGAGCAGCACCGCTTCGGCGTCGTCCAGCGCCAGCTCCTGGCGCGCAAGGGGGAGCGGCCGGACGTGCTGGTG
>DASWHY010000662.1:0-6008 GCA_036397955.1 Thermoanaerobaculia bacterium
GCGCTCGCGGCGGAAGTGGACGAAGGCGTCCTCGCCTGTCATCGGGCGGTCGAGCAGGCCCTCAACGAGTGGCGGCTGGTCCTCGAGCAGCTCCGCTCCGCCGAGGCGGTCCCCGCGTAATCCGGCCCGTGAGGCTCGTCGCCGGCCTGCTGGCCGCCCAGGCCCCGGCCGCCCCGGCCGCTCCCGCCGCTCCCCCTGCCCTTCCCTCCGAGCTCCGCGCCACCGCCGCCGCCCTGCGCGAGGGCGCCCTCCAGGGGACCGGCGCCTACGAGATCGTCCGCTCGCTGACCACCGAGGTCGGGCCGCGCCTCGCCGGCTCGCCGGGGGACAAGGCCGCCGTCGAGTGGGGGTTGCGCACCCTGCGCGGCCTGGGCTTCGCCAACGTCCGCGCCGAGCCGGTCATGGTGCCGTACTGGGAGCGCGGCACGATCGAGGGGCGCATCGTCGCCCCCTTCCCGCAGCCGGTGGTGCTCGCCGCCCTGGGCGGCAGCGTCGCGACGCCGGAGGCGGGGGTCGAGGCCGAGGTCGTCGAGGCGGCCTCGCTCGAAGCGCTCGACGCCCTGGGAGAACGGGCGCGCGGCAAGATCGTCTTCCTCTCGCCGCGCATGGCGCGCCGGCGCGACGGCGCCGGCTACGGCCGCACCGTCACGATCCGCGGCGCCGGTCCGTCGCGCGCCGCCAAGCTCGGCGCCGTTGCGCTCCTCATCCGGTCGGTCGGCACCTCCGACGCCCGCCTGCCGCACACCGGCGCCACCCGCTACGAAGAGGGCGTGCCGCGCATCCCCGCCGCCGCGCTCTCCAACCCCGACGCCGATCTCCTCCAGGCCGAGCTGGCGAGCGGCCTGCCGGTGAGCTTCCGCCTCGTGCTGCGCAGCCGCGAGCTGCCGCCCGAGCCCTCCGCCAACGTGGTCGGCGAGGTCGTGGGGCGGGAGCGGCCGGAAGAGATCGTCCTCCTCGGCTGCCACCTCGACTCCTGGGACCTCGGCACCGGCGCCGAGGACGACGCCGCCGGCTGCGGCATCGTCGTCGAGGCGGCGCGCCGCATCGCCCAGCTCCCGCGCCCGCCGCGGCGCACGGTGCGGGTCGTCCTCTACGCCAACGAGGAGTTCGGGCTCTCGGGCGCCAACGCCTACGCCGCGGCGCACGCCGCGGACCTGCCGCGGCACGTCCTGGCCGCCGAGTCCGACTTCGGCTCGGGGCGCGTTTACGAGCTCGCCTCGCGCGTCGCCGCCGAGTCGCTGCCGGCGATGGAGGAGATCGCCGCCCTCCTCGAGCCGCTCGGCGTCGGCCGCGGCGGCAACGCGGCCGGCGGCGGCGCCGACCTCATCCCCATCCGGCCGGCGCGGGTGCCGATCGTCGCGCTCGCCCAGGACGGCACCTTCTACTTCGACGTCCACCACTCGCCGAACGACACGCTCGCGCACGTCTCGGCGCACGACCTCGACCAGAACGTCGCCGCTTGGGCGGTGGTGGCCTACGCGGCGGCCGAGATGGAGCCGCGCCTCGGCCAGCCGCCGGCCGACCCGCCGCCCGCCGGGCGGTAGACTGCCGGGCGGCCGCCACCCGTACACCCGCCATGAGCGACCTGGTGCTGATCGTCGACGACGAGCCGGGGATCCTGACCACGCTGTCGGGGATCCTGGCCGACGAGGGGTACCGCACCCTCGCCACGCGCAGCGGCGCCGACGCGCTCCGCCTCTACGAGGAGGCGCGGCCGGACGTGGTCTTCCTCGACGTCTGGCTGGCCGACCGCGACGGGCTCGAGACCCTGCAGGCGCTGCGCGAGTCCGACCCGGCGGCGGCGGTCGTGATGATGTCGGGGCACGGCACCACGGCGACCGCGGTCAAGGCGATCAAGATGGGCGCCTTCGACTACCTCGAGAAGCCGCTGTCGTACCGGCGCGCCGTGGACGCGGTGGCCGGCGCGCTGGCGATGAAGCGCAGCCTGGGCGGCGAGGCGGCGCTGCCGGCGCCGGCCGCGCCGGCGCGCGCCGAGGAGCGGCAGCTCGAGCCGCCGCCGCCGCTGCCGCTGCTGCGCACTAGCGACCGGCCGCAGCGCACGATCCGCCACAGCACGGTGATCTACGGTCTGGGGCTCCACTCCGGCGGACGCACCGGCATGGTCATCCAGCCGCTGCCGCCGGACACCGGCATCCACTTCGTGACCCTGCCGGCGGGGACCGAGATCCCGGCGCACGTCCGCGCCGTCGCCGACACCGACTACGCCACGACGCTCTCCGGCGACGGCGAGAGCGTGCGCACGGTGGAGCACTTCCTTTCCACCCTCCATGCCGCCGGGGTGGGAAACCTCCTGGTCAAGGTGCACGGCGAGCTGCCGGTCCTGGACGGCTCGGCGCTGGAGTTCTGCCGCGTGCTCGAAGAGGTCGGCGTGGTCGATCAGGAGGTGCCGCGGCAGGAGATCGTGATCGACCGGCGCTACGAGGTCGCCGGCGCGGGCGGGAAGAGCTTGGCGCTCGAGCCCTACGACGGCTTCGCGGTCTCCTACGAGCTGCGCTACCCGCCGCCGGTCGGGGAGCAGCGCTACGCCTTCACGCTCACCGACTTCGCCAGCTACCAGGAGGAGATCGCGCCGGCCCGCACCTTCGGGTTCCTGAAGGACCTCAAGATGATGAACGAGCTGGGGCTGGGCTCCGGCGGGCGACTCGACAACTTCATCCTGGTCGGCGAGGAGGAGATCGTCAACACCGAGCTCCGCTTCCCCGACGAGTTCGCCCGCCACAAGATCCTCGACATCCTCGGCGACTTCTACCTCCTGGGCTACCCGATCCGCGGCAAGGTCACCGCCAAGCTGACCGGCCATCGCGACAACATCGCAATGCTCAAGACGATCCTCGCAGGGGCCGCCGGTTGACGCCTCCTGCACGCTGACCTAGGATCCGCGCGGCTCACCGCACGCAGCGTTTCCCCTCACTGGTCTCGCCGCCCACTGCGGGGTTACCGTCCATCAGCGGCTGCTCGAGGAGGCAGGGAAATGCCGAATCTCGTCCGCGTCCTGGCGTTCGCTTTCCTCATCATCGTCGGCGCTCTGATGTTCACGCCCGACGGCATCGTCTGCATCGCCTGCGGTCTCACCCTCACCCGGATCTTGGGCGTGGTGGCGATCGTGCTCGGCATCGGGGGGTTCGTGGTCGGCCGCGGCGCGGCCGGGCGCTAAAGGCGGGCCGGCGCGCCGGCCGGGATCAGTCGAGGAAGAAGTCCGGGAACAGCTCGTGCCCGGGCTGGATGGCGTACTTCTCCAGGTCGGTGATCCCGGCCGCCGCCAGCACTTCGTCGTCGAGATAGAAGTGGCCCGTGCAGCAGCGGCTGTCGCGGGTGAGAATGAGGTGCGCCGCGTCGGCGACGATCTCGGGCTTGCGGCAGAGCTCCGGGCTCACCACGCCGCCCAGCGCCTGGAGCGCCGCGGTCAAGATCGCCGTGCGCGGCCAGAGGGCGTTGATGGCGATCCCGTCCGCCTTGAACTCCTCCGCCATTCCCAGCACGCACATGCTCATGCCGTACTTCGACATCGTGTAGGCGAGGCTGTGCGCGAACCAGCGCGGGTTCAGGTTGAGCGGCGGCGACAGCGTCAGGATGTGCGGGTTGGGCGACTTCCTGAGGTGCGGGATGCAGGCCTGCGAGCAGAGGAAGGCGCCGCGCGCGTTGACGCCCCACATGAGGTCGAACTTCTTGATCGGCGTCTCCAGCGTGCCGGTCATCGAGATGGCGCTGGCGTTGTTGACCAGGACGTCGATGCCGCCGAAGCGCCCCACCCCCGCCGCCACCGCCGCCTCGACCTGCGCCTCGTCGCGGATGTCCACCTGCACCGGCAGCGCCCGCCCGCCGGCCGCCTCGATCTCCTCGGCCGCGGTGTAGATCGTCCCCGGCAGCTTGGGGTGCGGCTCGGCGGTCTTGCTGGCGACCACGACGTTGGCGCCGTCGGCGGCGGCGCGCAGCGCGATCGCCTTGCCGATGCCGCGGCTGGCGCCGCTGATGAACAGCGTCCTGCCGTGCAGGCTGGGCATGGGGCTCTCCATGGGGGCTACGAGGGTGCGGGCCGGTGGCCGAGAGCGGCGAGCGTCGCGAGGATCTGGTCGCGGTGCTGGACCGTGTGGGCGCGAAAGGCCTGGGCGAAGGCCTTCCAGTCCAGCTCGTGCGCGAACAATACGGGCGTGACGGCGCCGGCCTCGTCCGCCACCTTGACGACCATGACGATGGGGCCCGTGACCTCCAGCGAGGCATCGTCTGTAGCCGCGGCGAGAACCTCGCGGAAGCCGCGATGAATCTCGCGCAGCTCGCCGACGAGGTCCTCCCAGCGGCGCTCGTGCGGCGCCGCCGACTGCAGGCTCGCCGGCACCGGCCCGTCCGCCGGGCGCTCGCCGGCAGCGAGCGACCGGAGCTGCACCAGCGCCGGCCGGTGGCTCTCGACCAGGTGATCGACGACCTCCTGCACGGACCAGCGCCCCGGCCCCGGCCGGATCGCCCGCAGCGCCGCCGGCACGCCGTCGAGCAGCGCCTCCAGCTCCGCGAACGTCCCGGCCACGTGCTTCCGCAGCCGCTCGACCGGTGCCTCCGTCCCCTTGCGGCGGAGGTAATCGAGGGCGCGCTGCTGCTCGGGGCGGAGGTCCATCGCGGCGGATACTACGCGAGGAAAAACCCTGGGGCCGCTGCTGCGTAGAGAGGAGGAAAGCCCCGGGAGGCCCCCCCTTGGAAAGACTCTGGCAGGACATCCGCTTCGCCCTCCGCTCGCTGCGCCGCAGCCCCGGTCACACCGCCGCCGCGCTGCTCGCGCTGGCGCTCGGGATCGGCGCCAACACCGCCATCTTCAGCGTCGTCTACGGCGTGCTCCTCGAGCCGCTGCCGTACCCCAGCCCCGAGCGGCTGGTGATGCTCATCGACGCCAACCCCTCCCGCGGCTTCGACCGCTTCACTTCCTCGCCGCCCAACTTCGTCGATTGGCGCGACCAGAGCCGCTCCTTCGCGGGCATGGCCGCGATGACGCGCGCCAACCCCAGCCTGACCGGCGGCGGCGCCGAGCCCGAGCGGCTGGAAGGCGCGCAGATCTCGGCCGGCTTCTTCGAGACCCTCGGCGTGCCGCCGGCGCTCGGCCGCGGCATCGGCGCCGCCGACGACCGCCCCGGCGCGCCGCCGGTCGCGGTTCTCTCGCACGCGCTCTGGCGGCGCCGCTTCGGCGCCGACCCCAAGCTCGTCGGCCGCACCATCGAGCTCGAGGGGACGCCGCACACGGTCGCCGGCATCGCCGCGGAAGGCTTCCAGTTCCCCAGCCGCGTCGAGGTCTGGACGCCGCTCGCCCTCGAGATCACGCCGCAGATGCGCGGCGGCCACTTCCTGGGCGTCGTCGGGCGGCTCAAGCCCGGCGTCGCGGTCGCGCGGGCGCAGGCGGACCTCGCGGTCATCGCCGGCCGCCTCGAGAAGCAGTACCCGGAGAGCAACACCGGCTGGACGGTCAACGCCGTGCCGCTGCGCGAGCTGATCGTCGAGGACGTCCGCCCGGCGCTGCTGGTGCTGATGGCGACGGTGGCGGTAGTGCTCCTCATCGCCTGCGCCAACGTCGCCAACCTGCTGCTGGCGCGGATGGCGTCGCGCGAGCGCGAGGTGGCGGTGCGCACCGCGCTCGGCGCCGGCCGCGGCCGCCTGGTGCGCCAGTTCCTGACCGAGAGCGTGCTGCTGGCCCTGGCCGGCGCCGGCCTCGGGCTGCTCGTCGCCCTCTGGGGCACCCGCGCCCTCGTCGCCATGAACGCCGACAACATCCCGCGCGCCGCCGAGATCGGCCTCGAGCCGCCGGTCCTGCTCTTCACCCTCGCGCTGGCGGTGATCACCGGCCTCGTCTTCGGCCTGGTGCCGGCCCTCCACGCCGCGCGGCCCGACCTCCAGGGGACGCTCAAGGAAGGGGGACGGGGGGCGAGCGCCGGCGTACGCGCCCGCTCGGCGCGCGGCGCCCTGGTGGTCGTCGAGGTGGCGCTCACCCTCGTGCTGCTGGTCGCCGCCGG
>DASWHY010000663.1:0-2941 GCA_036397955.1 Thermoanaerobaculia bacterium
ACAAGCGCGGCGCCGGCACCGGCCTGATCTCCGGCCGCAAGGCCTTCCAGCGCCCGATGAAGGACGGCGTGGACCTCCTCCACGCGATCCAGGACGTCTACCTCTGCGACGAGGTGACGATCGCCTAGCCGGCCGCCGCCGGCTGTCCCAGGAGCTTCCGGATCTCCGGCAGGCGCGCCTCGGCGTCCTGCTCGCCGATCTCCATCAGCTTCGTCAGGTAGTCGGGCTGGAAGGAGAGGTAGGAGATGAAGTCGCCGCTCTTCGTCTCCCGGGTCCCCAGGCTGCGCGTCAGGTAGCGGAAGGCCCGCGGCAGGTGGGGCTCGAACTCCCGCGCCAGCGCCCCGATGTCCACGCTCGGGCGGAGCACCAGGAGCTCGACCGGCTGGAGCCCGCCCCGCTCCTCTGACGGCAGCCGCTCCAGCAAGAAGTTGAGCCGCTCCATCTGCGCCGAGTCGTAGTCCAGCATGTCGAGGAAGATCGAGTTGAGGAGGTGGTTCAAGATCTGCGCCGGCGGCGGGTAGCCGCGCACCTTGCGCCGCTCGGCCTCCTCGCGCGTCGGCTGGTAGCGCGGCGAGACCGCCAGGATGCGCCGCGCCCCGAGGTGGAGGGCGGGGGCGAGCGGCGTGTGGAGGCGGATGCCGCCGTCGCCGTACCAGGACTCGCCGACGCGGACGGCGGGGAAGAAGAGCGGCAGCGCCGAGGAGGCCATGACGTGCTCGACGCCGATCCGCGCCGGGAGGCTCACCCGCCGCGGCCGCTCCCAGGCGGCGAGGTCGCCGCCGCCCTGCGTCCAGGTGATCGTCTGGCCGGTCGAGTAGTTGAGGGTGGTGAGGGCCACCGCCTGCAGGACGCCGCGCTCGAGGTTGCGCGCGATGCCGATGATCTCGCCGTCCACGGTGGCGACCGCGCGCTGGATCGTGGTGCGCAGCGGCTGGGTGTCGACGAGTCCCCGCACCTCGGGGGCGCGCGGGTCGCCGCCGGAGACCAGGTGGGCGCCCCAGCGCGCCAGGTTGCGGGCGAGCCAGGGGACGTCGACGCGGAAGATGTCCTCGACCTGCAGCTCGGCCCAGAGCGCGGAGAGGGCGGGCGCCGATTCGCCGAGCGCCCCGGCGTGGGCGGCGAGGTAGCTGGCGTTGATGGCGCCGGCCGAGACGCCGGCGATGATCGGGAAGCGCAGCTCGGGGAAGGCGCCGCCGAGGCAGCGGAGCATCCCCACCTGGTAGGCGGCGCGCGCGCCGCCGCCGGTGAGGACGATGGCGAGGTCGCTCGGCTCGGGCCTAGGGGTGTCTTGGGCCGTGCTCACTCTGCGTGGCATTATCGCCGCGGTTCGCTCGACAGGGAGACCGGCGATGAAAATCCTGCTCACGGCGGTGGCGATCCTGGTGCTTCTCGCCGCGCTCGCGCTCGGCGTCATCTACAGCGGCGCCTACGATGTGGCCGCCACGACGCCGGACGAGGGGATCGTGGGGTGGGCGCTCGAGACGGCGCAGGAGCGGTCGATCGAGCGGCGGGCGCGGGCCGTCCAGGTGCCGCCGCTCGACGGCCCCGAGCTCCTCGCGACCGGCCTCGTCCACTACCACGAGATGTGCGTCACCTGCCACGGCGCGCCGGGCGTGCCCGCCTCGGAGATCGGCGCCGGACTCAACCCCTTCCCCCCGGAGCTGGCCGAGGAAGCCGAGGAGCTCGGGCCAGGGGAGCTCTTCTGGGTCGTCAAGAACGGCATCAAGATGACCGGCATGCCCGCCTTCGGCCCGACCCACACCGACGAGGAGCTGTGGGCGATCGTCGCCTTCGTCGAGACGCTGCCCGAGATGTCCGGCGAGGAGTACGCCGCCGCGGTGCGCGAGGCGGGCCTGGCGGGCATGGCCGGCGAGGCCGCGGAGCCCACCGGCGCCGCCGGCGAGGAGCACTCCCACGCTCCCGGCACGGAGCCGCATTCTCACGACCGCCAGTAGCGCCTCGGACTCAGTACGGCGAAGTCGAAACCCAGTACGTAAAGGACAGAACCGAGTAGGTACGGGCCTCGTCCGGGAGATTCGCCGCGCCAAGTCAGTAAATCGAGGACAGAAGCCAGTAGGTTGCGGCGCGAACTCAGTAGGTACGAGACAAAACCCAGTAGATACAGGCGCGAAAGGGCCGATTCGAGGCTCCGACTCAGTAGGTTGAGGACAGAACTCAGTACATTGAGGCGCCGATTCAGTAGGTCGGGGCGCGTTTGGGGAGAATCGAGCCGCGAACCCAGTACGTTGAGGCCGCGCTTCAGTACGTACGGGCGCGACCTCAGTAGGTTGAGGACAGAATTCAGTACGCTGAGGACAGCGGGGCGCTATTCGACGGGCCGGAGACCGCGCCGCGGGCGCGACGGGCGACTCTCCGTGGCTCGCTGGGATGTGCTGGACTTGCTCACCCGGGTCCTCGACACCTGCCGGAGCCCCGCCAGCAGCTCGTACGCTACTGGGGCTGGTACAGCAACGCTACCCGGGGCCAGCGGCGCCGGCGGCAGGGCGAGTCGGGCACCACCTCCAACCCGCACACCGAACCGGGCGGCGAAGCAACGAGCCGCCACCTCTCCTGGTCTCAACTCATCCGCAAGGTCTACGAGATTGACCCGCTGCTGTGCACCTTCTGCGGCGCCGCGATGCGCATCGTCGCCTTCATCGTCGAGCTTTCCTCGCTCCGTCGCATCCTCCAACACCTCGACGTCCGCTGCCAGCAGCCCGAGCCTCTCGCTCACTCGCCTCCCGCCGGGGTCGGGCTCGTCTACGCTCCCGCCTGATCGGGGCCCGGCCCGCCGAGGCGACAGGCCGGCCAAGCCAGGGGTGTGCGCTCAGCGCCTTCCCATCGGGTACGATCGTGACGATGACACGCAGAGGCGGCTCTCCGCCAGCGCAAGCATGGCGCGAGCGCCGGAAACCGGCGTCCCCCCCGGAGAGCCTGACAC
>DASWHY010000664.1:0-3754 GCA_036397955.1 Thermoanaerobaculia bacterium
GAGCCGCCGCTCACCGACCCGTCCGGCGTCAAGCACGAGCGCGCCGTCGTGCTGCTCGACGAGATCGACAAGGCCGACCCGGACGTGCCCAACAACCTCCTGGTGCCGCTCGGGTCGCTCGCCTTCGAGGTCGAGGAGACCCGCGTGGCGGTGGCGACGACCCGTGAGCGGGCGCCGCTGGTGATGATCACCACCAACGAGGAGCGCGAGCTGCCGCGGGCGTTCCTGCGCCGCTGCGTCGAGCTCGTGCTGGCGATGCCCACGCGCGAGCGCCTTGTCGAGATTGCGCGCGCGCACTTCAAAGGCGAGGCCGTCGCGCCGAGGACGAAGACGAGCAAGAAGACGACGGTCCGCGAGCTGATCGACGCGATCGTCCTCGCCCTGTTTGGTCCGGAAGAAAAGGGACGGGAGGACGAGCCGCTCGGCGTGAGCCCGGCCGAGCTCCTCGACACGGTCCGCGCCTGTCTCCGCCTCGGGGTCACGCCCGGCACGCCGGCGTGGACGGCGCTCTCCGGCTCGACGGTCTGGAAGTTCGGCCGCCGGGCGCCGGAGGACGCGGGGAGCGGATGATGGCCGCGCCGTCCTCGTCCCGCCCTCGTCCCGCCGCCCGCGGGCCCATCGCGCCCGGCGACCTGGTCGCCGCCTTCGCCGAGCTGGCGCCGGAGCACGAGGCCGACCGGCGGGCGATCGCCGTGGCCTTGGGGATCCGCTGGTCGACGACCGAGGCCGCTCCCGCACCGCCGCCGCCGGCGCCCCCGCCGGTGACGGACGAGCCGTTCACGCCCCCGGAACGCGCCGAGGAGCGCCCGTTTCGCGCGCCGGAGAGCGTCGATCCCGGGGTCCACGCCCTCTCGCCGGTGGTGCGCAGCCGCTTGACCCACGAGTCCGCGGCGCCTCGCCGGATGCCGGAGTGGATCGAGCGCGCCGAGCCGCTCGAGCGCCCTGCCGAGGTGCCCCCGCCGCCGCCCGAGCTCGAGCCTCTTCTGGCGCCGGGCCGCGGCCGTAGCGTCCTCTCCCTGGCGCTCGCCACGCCGGCCGCCGTCGGCGAGCTGGACCTGCCGGCGATCGTCCGGCGCCTGGCCCGCGGCGACGCCCTCTCCGAGGTGCCGCGCCAGAGCGTGGAGACGCTGGCCCACGGCGTCCGGCTGTTCCTCGACGTCGGCGACGCCATGCTCCCCTTCCTCGGCGACGTCGAGCAGCTCGAGGAGGCGGTCGGCGCCGTGGCCGGCGCCGACCGCCTCGACGTGCTGCGCTTCGCCGGTTGTCCCACGCGCGGCGCCGGCCGCGGCCCCGTCTTCACCTGGTCCGGCGACTGGAGCGCGATCCGGCCGCCGCAGGGAGCCCGGGTGCTCTGCGTGACCGACCTGGGGATCGGACGTCCGGCCAGCGGCGACGCCCCGGCGAGCGCCGGCGAGTGGCTGCGCTTCCACGCCCGCCTGCGCGCCGAGGGCTGCCCGCTGCTGGTGCTCAATCCCTATGAGCCGCGGCGTTGGCCGCCGCGGCTCGCCGGCCGGCTGCCCATCCTCCACTGGGCGCGGACGACGACCGCCGCCGCCGCGGCGAAGGCGGCGCGCCGTGGGAGGGCGCGATGAGCCGCCACGATCGCGCCCTGGCGTTGCTGCGCGAAGGCGATCCGCTCGTCTTTCGGCTCGCCGAATCCGTGTCGTTGGCGGTGCGCGCCGAGCCGGCCCTGGTTCGGCTGGCCCGCCACCGCCTGGTGCCCGAAGCCGATCCCGGGTTGGAGGCCGACCTCTGGTTCCATCCGGTGGTGCGCCATGCGTCGGCGGAGGGGATCGTGCTCGAGCTCGACGCGGGCGATAGCCTGCGCCGCGCCCTCGCCGGCCGCGACCCGGAGCGCTACGAGCGCACTTGGAGCCTGACCCGCGAGTGCCACCGCGGCCTCAGCCCGGCCCTCCGGCTCGAGGAAGAAGTGCTCTATCTCGCCTACAGCGCCAGCCCGGAAGCGCGCGAGCGCGTTCGCCGGCTGCTCGCATCGGCGCTAGCCGCTTTGGTCGCGGGCGACCGCCGCGGACTGGCGGGCTGGGCCGCGCGGGCGCTCCCGCGCTTCCCGCGCGCGGTGCGCGAGCTCGAAGAGGCCGCGATGCTGGGCGCCGCCGCCGACCTGCGGCTCGACAAGAGCGTCATGGCGCAGGCGGAGCCGTCGCGGATCGACGAGGAGTGGCGTCCCTGGATCACTCCGGCGGCACGGTCCGACATCGGCGTGCGGCTCCTTCAAAGGGTGCTCGAGGTAGAGTCGCCGCCGCCCGAGGACCGCGGCTATCACCGTCTGCCGCTCCTCGCCACCGATCCCATGGTCCTCGAGATCTTGCCCGGAAACGATGCGGGGAACGGCGAGACGGAAGATGTCGTGCGTCTCGAGATCCGCCCGGGCGAATCGCGGGCCGTTCGGGTGGACGCCGGACCCGTGCGCCTGAGGACCCTGCTCGGCGACCTCTTCCGGCTGGAGCCGGAAGAGGAGGCCACGGCCCGCGAGGTACTCGACTTCTCGGGCGTCTTCGCGAGGCACCGACCGGTCTACGATTCCGGTTTCGAAGTCCTGCTCAGCGATTGGCTCGGCGATTCGACCCGCGATTCCGATCGTTCGGGCTACACCTCTATCTCGGGCTCCGCGGGGAGCGGTAAAACCGCTGTGATGGTCCACGTGGCACGCGCTTTCGCACCACCAGGCTCGGAGCTTGCGCCGCACCACTTCTTCCGCGAAGAGGTACCTGAGTGGGCCGACCCGGGGCGGGCTGAGCGGTCACTCATCGCGCAGATCGAACGACTGATCTCGGATGGACGGCCCCATGGTGAAGCCTCCACGTCACTCGGGACGATCCTGAACCGCTGGCAGGAAGCAACGGCCATCAACAAGCGGCTCGTCGTCGTTCTCGACGCGATCGACCAGGCTTCGTCGATCACCGCTCTCTCGGCGGTACTGCCCGAAAAGCTCCCGGAGAGAGTGACCGTAGTCTGCTCGGCGCGCCCAGGTAGAACCTTGCCTGGGGGAAAGCGCAGTTGGACGTTCCGCGATACACCCTCTCCAACGGTGAACCTCCTCGAACGCTGGCCGGCCTTTCACCGCTGGCAGGACTGGGGTCCGGAAGTGCTCAGAGGAATAGCCGGCTCCCCGGCCAAGTGGTGGCTGCCGGCCGTCCTCGCTGATGGTGGGGACACTGTGCCGCTTGAAGAGGGCGTCGACGGCGAGGACGTTCAAAGCCTGGAGAGGACCGTCGGCACGCTGTGGGGGATGGTCGACGACCACGTGCGGACGGCCTGGGCCGTGGTCTGCGTCGCCCACGAGGCGCTGAGCACTCGCCTCCTTTCTCTTCTCCTGGGCGAGGAAGGCCACGAGCTCCGGCAGCAGAGCGAGCTCGCCATCCTCCTGGAGCACCATCCGCACGACCCGGAGATTGTGGGTCTCCCTGAGAGCGGCTTCTGGATCCCACGGAGCGACGCCATCGCCCATGCCGTGAGGGAGACGATCGGTGAGGAGGGGGTGCGGCGCCACCACCAGGTGCTCCTCGGCAGCATCGCCGCCTGGCCCCTGGCGCCGGAGGAAGCCGGCGAGCTCGGCGAGGACGAGCTCCGGGAGCGTCGCACCTTCGCCCTTCGCCACGCCCTCCATCACGCCGTCGGAGCCCGCAACGCCGACAAGGCCGAAGAGCTCATGGCCGATATCGAGTACCTGGAGGAGCGGCTTCGCGTCAGCTCGCCGGACCGGTTGCTCTCCGACGTCCGGGCGACCACGGAC
>DASWHY010000665.1:0-1946 GCA_036397955.1 Thermoanaerobaculia bacterium
CGCGTCGCTGGTGCAACTGGCCCTGCTCCTGGTGCCGCTCACGGCGCTCGTCATCGGCGTCCTCGCCCTGGTCCCCGAGCGCGGGACGGCCGAGCTGCTGTTCTCGCAGCCGGTCGCGCGGCGCACCATCCTGCTGGGCAAGCTGCTGGGGCTCTTCGCCGCCCTGGCGGGGGCACAGGCCGTTGGGTTCGGTGGCGCCGGCGGCGTCATCTTCGCCCGCGCCGGCGGGCAAGGGGTGGCGGGTTTCGTGCTCCTCGCCCTGTTCTCCCTGGTCTTGACCGCGGTCTTCCTCGGCATCGCCGCGCTGATCGCCGCCGGCGTACCCGCCCGCCGCCGCGCCCGCGCCCTGGCCTGGGCGCTGGTCGCGTGGTTCGTCCTCATCGTGCTCTTCGACGTCGCCGCCCTGGGCCTGGCCTCGCTCCTGCCCTCGGGCCTCGCTTCGCGCGTCCTCATCGTCGCGGTGCTGGTCAATCCGGCCGCCGCCGTGCGCACCGCCGCGCTGCTCGCGACCGAAGGCACCACCGCCTTCGGCGGCGCCTCCCTCGCCTTCCTGCGCTTCACCCACGGCCCGTTGGGGGCGGGCCTGATGCTCGCCACCGCGCTCGCCTTCTGGATCGTCGTGCCGCCGCTCGTCGCGAGCGTCCGGCTCCGCCACAGCGACCTCTAGAGGTAGCGGCGGCCCGCCCGCGCGGTAGGATCGCGGCCGTGTCCGCGGAGATCGAAGGGCTCCTGCGGGCGGTGCCGATGTACCGGCGTTTATCGGCGGCCGACCGCACGCAACTGGCCGCGGTCTCCAGGGTGGAGACCTACGCCAAGGGTCAGACGATCTTCCCCGAGGGCGACGCCCCGCGCTTCTTTTGCATCGTGGCGCGCGGGCGGGTGAAGGTCTTCAAGACGACGCCGGCGGGCAGAGACGTCATCCTCGAGGTCTTCGGCGCCGGCGATCCCTTCGGCGCCGTCGCCGTGTACGAAGGCCGGCCCTACCCGGCGACCGCCGTGGCCCTCGAAGAGACAGTCTGCATCCTCACTCGCCGCGACGCCTTCCTCGCCCTGCTCGAGCAGAGTCCCTCCTTCGTCAAGGGGCTGCTGTCGGGCCTCACGTTGCGCCTCGTCGACCTCACCAACCGCCTCGCCGAGCTGACCGGCGGCCGCGTGGAGCCCCGCTTCGCCCGCCTGTTCCTCAAACTTGCCGACGAGCGCGGCGCGCAGCGGGGCGCGGCGGTCTTCATCCCGGCGCCGCTGTCGCGCCAGGAGCTGGCCGACCTCACCGGAACGACGATCGAGACCTGCATCCGGATCATGAGCCGCTGGGGCAAGGAGGGGATCGTGAGCACCGAGAAGGAGGGCTTCACGGTCCTCGACCGCGGCGCGCTCGAGACGCTGGCGCAGTCCTAGGCAGTATGACTATGGTCATAGGCGCCCGGCGCCGGCGCCGGTAGCGTCGCGGCGTGCCCAGCGCTCTCCCCGCCATGCTGCCGCGCCTGGCGCGCGTTCATCGCGAGCTGCTCGGCCGCGCCCGGCGCGCGGACGCGGAGAGCGTCGGCGCCGTTCTGGCCCTGGGCAGCGCGGTCTTGCTCCACGGCGCCGTCGAGGAAGGTCTGCTTCTCGAGCAGTGGCACCTGCTCGATCCGCTGGTCGTCGAGGAGCTGACGACCGACCACGCGCGCCTGGAGGAAAGTCTCGCCTTCCTCGAGGAGCTGCAGCAAACCGACCCGTGCTCGCGCGACCTCTTCCCTCTCGCCAGCGCCGTGCTCGACCACTTGCGCGCCCACCTCGAGCGCGACGAGCGAACGCTCTACGAGCCCCTCGCCCACCTGGGGAACGCGCTTCCAGCTCAGCCCCGGCCCGGCCTCTCCTCCGGCTCCCAGCGGAAGGCGGCGAGGTCGACGCGGCCGCGCGCGTCGAAGGCGACGCCCTCCTCCTCCAGCAGGTGCCGCTGGTAGCCC
>DASWHY010000666.1:0-5446 GCA_036397955.1 Thermoanaerobaculia bacterium
GTCCGCCACGAAGTCATCGACGCCGCGGTACTGGCGCGGGGTGCCTGGCGGCATGCCGTCACCCTGCCGGCCGCGACGGAGGCGGGCAAGGTCGCGGTGGTCGTCGAGGACCTCGCCGCCGAGAGCTGGGCGGGGACGCTCGCGCACTTCGGCGCGCCGTCGAGGGAGTAGAATCGAATACACGCCAACGCCACGCAGCGCCTTCCCCCCTCTCCTCCTCGTGGCCCTGCTCGGCTGGGCCGGCGCGCGCCTCACCGCGCCCGCCCCCTCGCCGGCGCCCGCGGCGGGCGACGCCCGCGCGGAAGCCCCGGAGCCGCCCCCCGCCGAGGCCGCACGAGGAGCGCCGGCGCCGCCCGCCGTCCGCGACAAGCTCAACGACCTGCACGCGGAGTTCATCGGGCTCATCCCCCCCGACGCGGACTCCCCCGTGAAGGTCCGGGAAGCGCTGAACGGGGCCGGCTACCGGCGCGAGTACCTGATCGTGCTGGTCCCCGACCCGCTCGACTCGACGCTGGCCAACAACTTCGACTTCGCCCTCGACGCGCTGCGCCGCGCCTTCGCCGCGCAGGGCTACCTCCCCGACCGCGTCTACCTCCCTTGGCTCGGCGACGGCGCCAAGGAGGACCGCTACCGCCGGGAGCCGGGGATCCTCCTCTTCCGCCGCACGGCGGGGACGGAGCGGCGGCTCGCCACCGTGCTGCTGGTGGGCGAGCGCCCGAAGACCGGCATTCACGCCCCGGCCTTCACCGCCGCCGTCGAGATGCTGCGCACCCGCGCCGTGGGGACCGCGGGACGCCCGCTCTTCGTGCTGGGACCGTCGTTCTCGGGATCGGCCGAGTCGCTGCGGCTGGCGCTGCAGCGGCTGCCGGACCTCGACGTCGAGGTCGTCACCGGCAGCGCCACCGCCGACGGCCTCGAGGACACGCTCGAGATCGCGCACGCGGACGCGGGACCGACGCGGCGCGGCGCCGCCGGTTCGGTCTCCTTCTGCCGCACCGTCCTCCCGGACTCGGTGCTCCAGGAGGAGGCGCGGACCTTCTTCGCGGAATCGCTGGGCTGGAACCTGGGCCGCATCGCCCTGCTGATCGAGGAGGACACCGCCTACGGCGGCGAGGCGGCCAAGGCGGGCGGCGGCTCGAAGCCGCTCCTCGTCCGCTTCCCGAGCGGCCTCACCGAGGTGCGCAAGCTCTGGGAGACGCACCGGCGGCAGCCGGAGTCCGCGCCCGCGGCCGCGCTGCCGGGCGTGGCGACGGAGGAGACGGTGTCCGAGCTGAGCCTCGCCGACCCCTCCGCGCCCGCCGACGTCGGCACCGAGTTCGATCCCCTGACGCCGCGCACCAAGGAGCTGATGATCGCCAACCTCTTGGAGAGCATCCCGCGCTACGGGGTGCGCTACGTCGGCATCGTGGCGACCGACACCCGCGACAAGCTCTACCTGACCGAGCGCATGCGCGGCTTCGCCCCCGGCACCGTGCTCTTCGCCTTCGAGAACCACCTCGTCCAGGCCCATCCGCGCTTCGTCCGGCCGCTGCGCCCGGTGCTGCTGGTCGGCAACTTCCCGACCACCACCGACTACCGGCCGCGGAGCGCGCGGGCGAGCGCGACCCTGCGGCAGTTCGGCAGCGAGTTCCACCAGGGGATCTACCGCGCCGCCGAGCTGCTCATCGGGCGGCTGCGGGGGCAGCGCGTCGACGTCGGCGAGCCGCGCGTCTGGATCACCGTCTCGGCGAAGGGGACGATCCTGCCGGTGGCTTCGATCGCCCCCGCCGCGCCGGGGGCTCGGCTCTGCACGCCGCCGCCGGGGGCGGGAGGGGCGCCGCCGCCGCCGCGCTGCGGCGCCGGCCTGCCGTCGCTCGGCGCCGCCGGGTATCTCGTCGCCGCGCTGGCGGTCGGGCTGCTGCTGGCGCTGGGCTTCGTCCTGCGCTGGGCGGTGCCGCCGGGCGCGCCGCGGACGGCCACGCTGCTCGAGGCGCTCGGCACCGCCGCCCTCTGGCTGCCCGCGGCGGCGCTCTTCCTCGTCGCCTTCTACGTCCCCGGCTTCTGGCGGGAGCCCTGCCTGCAGGGCACCCCCTGGCTCGTCGCCGGCCTCTGGCTCGCCGTCCTCGCCCCCTTCGCCGGCCTCACCGCGCTGCTCTACCGCAGCCTGGCGAGTCTCCCGGCGGCGCCCGGCGCGGGGATGGCCGCCGGCGCGATCCTGCCGCTCGTCCTGGCGGCCTTCCTGGTCGTGCCGCTCTGGCCGGCGGCCCTGGCGGGCGACGATTACCTCGCGTTCCTCCACGTCCGCGCCCGCCAGCCGCTGAGCGGGGTCTCGCCGCTGCCGCCGCTTCTCTTGCTCGGCCTCGCCGCCTGGACCTGGGCGCGCCTGGAGATGCAGCGCCTGCGGCAGCGCGCGCGCTTCGAGGTCGATTGGCCGATCCATGATGCGAGCGACCCCGCGCTCGCCGGCTGCGGCGAGCTGGTGCGCAGGGTGGAGCGGCGCACCACGGAGCTCCTCCCCCGGTCGCGGCGGTTCTGGGCGATCGTGGCGCTGGCGCTGCTGCTGCCGGTGCTCTCGCTGCTGCGCGCCATCCAGCCGATCGTCGAGCCGCGCCGCTACGGTTGGGTCTTCTTCCTCCTGGCCCTCGTCCCCTTCCTGCTGGCGTCGATCTCGTTCCTGCGCTTCGTCCGCATCTGGCGCCACCTCGAGCGCCTGCTCGACCGCTTCGAGCAGAGCGAGCTGTGCGCGGCGCTCGCCGGCATCGGAAAGGAGGTGGGGTGGAAGCCGATCAGCTCGTTCAGTTGGCGGATGCCGAGCTTCCGCCTGCTGGTGCTCTCGGCGCGCAAGCTCAAGGCGGTCGAGGCGCACTCGACCGTGGACCTGACCGGCGAGGGGACGGTCGCGCTCGACGCCGTCCTCGCCGACTTCTTCCGCGCCGAGGAGGCCCGCAACTTGAAGCGCGAGCTGACGGCGCGGCGGAAGCTGCGCAAGGCGTTCGACGCCGCGGTGGCGCGCCTCGACCCCGCCGCCGGCGGCGAGGCCGTCACCGCCTTCCTGGCGGTCCGCGTCGTGGCCTACCTGCGCTACGTCTTCCTGCACCTCCGGCAGTCGCTGGTGGCGGCGCTGGGGACCTGGCTCTTCGTCCTGGCGGCGGTCTCGAGCTACGCCTTCGAGCCGAAGCGCTGGATGAACCTCGGCCTCTGGCTGGCGCTCGGGGCGGCCTCGATCCTGACCATGTGGACCTTCGTGCAGATGGACCGCAACGCGATCCTCTCGCGCATCGGCGAGGGGGAGGCGGGGCGCGTCAACTTCACGCGCCCGTTCGTGGTCAACGCGCTGACCTACGGGCTGGCGCCGCTCATCGCGGTGGTGCTGTCGATCTTCCCCGAGCTGGGGCGCCACCTCGGGCGCTGGACCGACCCCCTGCTCCGCCTGGTCGGCGACTGATCGCGTAAACTGCGCGCCTCACCCAGCAGTCTGTCGCCGGCGCATCGGGCGGCGAGCCCAGGAGAGGCACGGAGCGTGCGCGAGGCCTTCGTGGCAACCATCGACGTGGAGCCGGGCGATCGGCTCCTGGCTCCTGGAGAGCGGCCGGAGTGGAGCGGCTTCCTCGACTGCTGCGAGCTCTTCGCGCGGCTGCGCGAGCGCCTGCGCCGGCGTACCGGCCGGCCGGTCCACTTCAATTGGTTCCTGCGCATGGACCCGCAGGTCGCGGCGGTGTACGGCAGCCCGGGCTGGGCGGCGGAGCGCTACGGCGAGGCGCTGCGCGCGCTGGAGCGCGCCGGCGACCTGATCGGCTTGCACGTCCACGCCTGGCAGTGGCGGCCGGAGGAAGGCGCGTGGGTGGCGGCGCACGGCGACGCGCGGTGGGTGCGGCGGTGCGTCGCCTTCGGGGCCGCCGCCTTCCGCGCGGCCCGCCGCCGGCCGCCGCGCGCCTTCCGCTTCGGCGACCGCTGGCTGAGCAACCCGACCGTCGCCCAGCTCACGCGGCTCGGCGTGCGCTACGAGCTGACCGTCGAGCCCGGCATGAACGAGGCGCCCGGGATGGTGGCGAGCGAGCGGAGCACCGGCTCGCTCCCCGATACCCGCGAGGCGCCGCGGCGGCCCTACCGCCCCTCGCTCGCCGACTACCGGCGGCCGGGACGCTGGTTGCGGCGCCGCCTGTGGGAGCTGCCCGTGAGCACGGGCTGCGTCAACGGCCCGGCGCTGCCCGCCCGCTTCGAGCCGCAGCACGACGTCGTGCACCTCAACCTGGGGCTGCGGCCGGACTGGGTCCGCCACCTCCTCGACGGCCTCCTCGCGGCGCGCGAGCCGATCGTGGTGAGCGTCACCCGGACCGGGGACGCCGAGTCGCCCGCCGGCCGGGCGAACCTGGTGGAGAACCTCGACTACCTGGGGGAGCACCCGGAGCTCGCCGCGCGGGTCTTCGCCACGCCGCCGGAGGCGATCGCCTGCTACCGCGGCCGGCCCCCCGGCTGCGCGGTTAGAAATTGACCCGCGGCGCCGTCTCGGCCCCCGGCACGGCCGTGAAGTAGGCCTTCTTCTCGAACCCCATGACGCCGGCGAAGAGCCGGGCCGGGAGACGCAGGACGCGCGTGTTGTAGGCCTGCGCCGACTCGTTGTAGCGCCGGCGCTCGACGGTGATGCGGTTCTCCGTCCCTTCGAGCTGCACCATGAGGTTGGTGAAGTTGGCGACCGAGCGCAGCTCGGGGTAACGCTCGACGACGACCAGCAGCCGCGACAGGGCCGAGGAGAGCTGGTCCTGCGCCGCCTGGAACTGGGCGAAGCGCTGCGGGTCGTCGAGGATCTCGGCGGTGGCCCCGGCCGAGACCTGGCCGACGCGGCTCCGCGCCTCGACCACCTGCTGCAGCGTCTCGCGCTCGAAGGCGGCCGACCCCTTGACCGTGGCGACCAGGTTGGGGATCAGGTCGGCGCGCCGCTGGTAGGTGTTCTGCACCTGCGCCCAGGACTGCTCCACCTGCTGCTCCGCCCCCACCAGGCCGTTGTAGAGCCCGACCATGTAAAGGCCGACGACCACGACGGCCGCGACGACGGCGATGACACAGCCGGTCCTCCCTTTCATCTGCGTCCCTCCCGAGAAGGGCCCGGCGGTCCCGCCGGAGCGGGGAGGATCATAGCGCCGTGGCGGTGCCGCGCGGACGGGCCCGGAGTCGGCCGGGCCGGCGGCAAAACGGCGCCGGCGAGCCCGTCCCGCGCCGCCCAGGACCGGGTGGGAGGCCCGGCCAGGGTTGAAAAATGCCCCATCTCGGAGATTGGCGGCCAATCTCGGAGATTGGCGGCCGATCTCGGAGATAGCGCGTCCATCTCCGTGACGGAGCGCCGATCTCGGTGACGGCGCGTCCATCTCGGTGACGGCGCGCCGATCTCGGAGCTGGGCCGCCGATCTCCGAGATTACGCGTCAATCTCGGAGATGGCGCGTCTGTCCGGGAAATGGAGCGCCCGCAACC